>JAJFFA010000392.1 GCA_021776885.1 Planctomycetota bacterium | reverse complement strand
CGAGGCGTAGGCGCTGATGCGCGAGAGGCCCTCGAAGGCGCGCTGGATCTCGCCCAGCAGGTCTTCCAGGAAGGAGGCCTTGGCCACCAGGGCGTCGCCGTCCGCCAGGAAGACCTTGCGCACGGGCATGCCGCTGCGCTTGGCGTCCTGGATCTCGGCCACGAGCTCGTCCAGCGGCCGCACCCGGAAGCGCTTGTCGCGGTACATGCCACAGAACGTGCAGCGGTTGTAGCTGCAGCCGAGGGTCGCCTGCAGGATCAGGCTGTCGGCCTCGGACGGCGGGCGGTAGAGGGTGCCTTCGTAGCGGATCACGCCCCCAGTCTAGTCCCTTGCTACACTGCGCCCCATGGCCACCACTGACGAACTCTGGTCCCAGCTACGCCAGGTCTTCGACCCCGAGATCCCGGTCAACATCGTCGACCTGGGGCTCGTCTACGACGTCGTCTTCGAGGACGAGGTGGCCAAGGTCACCATGACCCTGACCTCCCAGTCGTGCCCGGAGGCCAAGACCATCCCGGACGTCGCCAAGCGGCGCTGCAACTCGGTCGCCGGCGTCAAGGACACCGAGGTCGAGATCGTCTGGGAGCCCGAGTGGACCCCGCACCGCATCAGCCCGGAGGGTCGCAAGGCCCTGGGCATGGACGACGACGCCGAAGCCGCCGATCAGTAGGACGGCGGCAGAGTAGGACGACGGCAGTCGCTCGACGCGGCGCGCGTCAGCTGTCCTGGCCGGGCATGCTGCCCGCGGGCCCCGGCGGCGGCGCGTCCGGGTTCAGCTTGAGCTCCGCCTTCCAGGCCACCATGCGCGCCTTGGCGCCCTCGGCCTCGGCCTCCTCGATCAGGCCCTTGCGCTGGTAGAACATCGAGAGGCTCGTGTGGGCGAAGGCGTCCTCGGGGTCGAGGACGACGATCTCCTTGCCGATGCGAATGGCCTCGTCCACGGTCCCGGCGTTCATGTGCGCCATCGCCAGGGCGTGCATGACGTCGGTCCAGCCAGGCGACAGCGCCAGCGCGGCCTCGTACTCGACGATGGCCTCCGCGGGCTTCCCCTCGCCGAAGAGCGCCAGGCCCTTCAAGTAGTGTTGCGTACGCTCGTCGGCCATCAGCGTTCTACATCACGGGCTCGATGCCCAGCGACGCGAAACCCTTCTCCTGGAAGGTCGTGCGGAACATGTCCCGCAGCTTGTTGGCCGCGGTGTCGTAGGCGTCCTTGTCCGCCCAGGTGTTGCGCGGGTTGAGGATCGAAGCCTCGACCCCGGGGCACGAGCGCGGGATCTTCAGGTTGAAGACCGGGTGCAGGTCGTACTCCATGTCCGCCGCGTGCAGGTCGCCACGCAGGGCCGCGTCGAGCAGGTTGCGCGTGTCGCCGATCGAGATGCGCTTGCCCACGCCGTAACCGCCGCCGCCCCAACCGGTGTTGAGCAGGATGCAGTGGGTCTCCGACTCGCCCATCTTCTGCGCCAGGAGCTTGGCGTAGACGGAGGGCTTCTGCGCCATGAAGGGCGCGCCGAAGCAGGCGCTGAAGGCCGCCTTGGGCTCGGTGACACCGACCTCGGTGCCCGCCAGCTTGGACGTGAAGCCCATCACGAAGTGGTACATCACCTCGCGTGCGTCGAGCACCGACACGGGCGGCAGGACACCAAAGGCGTCGGCCGTGAGCAGCACGATCGTCTTGGGGTGCGGACCGCGGGCCCCCTCGGCGACGTGCGGGTTGCAGGTCAAGGGGTAGGAGAAGCGCGTGTTCTCGGTGATCGAGCCGTCGGTCAGGTCGAAGTCCTGGGGGTCGGTGTCCTCGATCTTCTTGCCGGGCAGCGCCGGCACGTTCTCGATCAAGGTGCCCGGCATCGACAGGGCCTCGGCGATCACCGGCTCCGCCTGCTTGTTGAGGTCGATCAGCTTGGCGTAGCAGCCATCCTCGAGGTTGCTGACGCCGATCGAGGTCCAGGCGTGCTCGTCGTCTCCGATCAGCTCACGCTGCGGGTCGGCCGAAAGCGTGGTCTTGCCCGTACCCGAGAGGCCGAAGAGGATCGCGCCGTCCCCGCCCTGGCCGACGTTCGCGGAACAGTGCATCGACATGTGCCCCATCTCGGGCAGCAGGTAGTTCATCACCGTGAACATCGTCTTCTTGTTCACGCCGCAGTAGTCGGCACGCCCGACGACCAGCACCCGACGGCTCTTGAAGTCCATGATCACGGCGCGCTTCGAGAGCGTGCCGTCGCGCTCGGGATCCGCATGGAACGAGGGCACGTTCAACAGCGTCCAGCGCTTCTCGTCCTCGTCCGTCACGCCCGCGATGTTCTTGGGGAACATGTTGTGCGCGAACATCGCGTGGGTCGCGTACTCGCCGACGAAGCGGTAGGGCACGGCGTACTCGGGATCCGAGCCCGCGTAGACGTCCTGGACGTAGAGTCGCGCGTTCTTCTCGTTCAGGTGCGCAGCGACCCGTGCCAGGAGCGGCTCGAACTTGTCGGGGTCGAACTTCTGGAAGTCGTTCTTCCACCAGACCTTGTCGTCTAACTCGGGCCACGCGACGCCGAAGGTGTCGTTCACCGGACGTCCGGTGCAGGACGGATCGGTGTAGAAGACCAGCGGCCCGTCGACCCCGAGCTTGGTCGGGTAGGCCTTCTGGGCGTCGTCCGGCCCGTCCACGACGATGCGGCCCCGATCGTTCGCAATCGCCTCATGGAACAGCTGCTCCTTGGACAGATTGGTCTCGTAACGAACGGTTGCGAGACCTAGCGTCTCTTGGAGTTGCTTCTCGATCGACGACATGGGAACCCCTCCGACATTAGGGTGGCCTGGCCCATTCGGATCGCACTCCGAGGGCGCACGTGAAGCGAGCGAGGTTAGCGCCAGGGCGGCGGACCAGCAACCTCCGTTTCACCTTCCGCCTGCCCGCGGGTCAGGCGTCCACCAGGGCGGCCCAACGCTTTGCGGACGCTCCCCTGTCGCTCCACCAGGGCTCCACCAGGGCTCCACCAGCGCTCCCCGACGGGCACGCCGGAGTCGCGCGCCGGACGCGTCAGCGGGCCGGCTGGAAGCGTTCGCGGTACCAGGCCAGGGTCGTCTCGAGACCCTCGCGCCAGGTGACCTCGGGACGATAGCCCAGCCATGCAGCCGCGCGCTCGAGGCTGGCCTCGCTGTGGCGCACGTCCCCGCCCCGCACCGGCTCGAAGTGGGGCTCGAGCTCGACCCCCAGGATCTCGCCCATCGCCGAGTACAGCTCGAGCAGCGAGACCCGCGCCCCTCCGCCGATATTCACGACCGCCCCCGGCTCGAGATCGGCTTCGACAGCCGCCAGATTGGCGCGCACAGCATTCCCGACGTAGGTGAAGTCACGGGTCTGGCCCCCGTCGCCGAAGATCGTCGGCCGGCGCTCCTCGAGCAGGGCGCGGGCAAAGATCGCGATCACCCCGGTGTACGGGCTGTCGTCGGCCTGGCGCGGCCCGAAGACGTTGAAGTAGCGCAGGCAGGCCGTGCGCAGACCGTAGCACTCGCCGAAGACGCGCATCAGGTGCTCGGCCGCGACCTTGCCCGAAGCGTAGGGCGAGCGCGGGTCCGGACGCATCGTCTCGATCTTGGGCAGCTCGGTCGACTCGCCGTAGGCCGCGGCTGAGGCCGCGAAGACGACCCGCTCGACGCCTGCCGCGCGGGCGGCTTGCAGGACCTGCAGCGTGCCCGTGACGTTGATGCGGTAGCTGCCTTCGGGGTCTTCGATGCTCTGCGGCACCGAGACCTGCGCCGCCTGGTGAAAGATCCCATGCACGCCCACGCAGGCCCGGGCACAGTCCGCGGACGACGCCACGTCACCGCGCACGATCTCGAGCGGCGCAGCGCTGCCCAGCTCGCCGGTCTCGAGGTGGGCCAGGTTCTCGAGCTTGCCGCTGGAGAAGTCATCCAGCACGCGTACGCGGTCACCACGCTCGATGAGCGCGGTACTGATGTGGGAGCCGATGAAGCCGGCGCCGCCGGTGACGAGGTACTGGGTCATGGAGGGAGTGTTTGTAGCGGAGGCGTCACTCGAACGCCCCGGGAAGGTCCGGAAAGCGCGGCGGACGCGCCGGCTGCAGGAGTCTTCCCTCGAGCGTCCCGAGCAGGGCTTCGGGGCCCGGTCCGGACCGCACCCACCCCTGTGGAATTCGGTCGTCCACTCGAGTGCCGTGGGTAGAGTCTATCCACCGAGAACGCAGCGCTTCCGATGAGCCCCTTCCCGCTACCGCGCCTCGAGACCGAGCGCCTCGTGCTGAGTCTGCCGCCGCCCGAAGACGCGGCGCGCGTCGTGGCCTTCTACGCGCAGAATCGGGAGCACCTGAAGCGCTGGGATCCGCGCCGCCCGCCCGCCTTCTACGGCACGGGATTCTGGTCCGAGCAGCTCGAGCTCAACCGCAGCGAGGCCCGCGAGGGCAAGGGAGCGCGCTTCTTCCTGCGGGCCCAGGAGGATCCCACGGGGCCTGTCCTGGGCCTGGCCAACTTCTCGAACGTGGTGCGCGGGGTGTTCCAGGCCTGCTACCTGGGTTTCAGCCTGGATGCAGCCTGCGAGGGCCAGGGCCTGATGCGCGAGGCCCTCGAGCGCGGGATCGGCTGGGCCTTCGACGAGCTGAGGCTGCACCGCATCATGGCCAACCATCGGCCGGAGAACCTGCGCAGCGGCGGACTCCTGCGCCGCCTGGGCTTCGTGCAGGAGGGCTTCGCCCGCGACTACCTGTTCATCGACGGCGGCTGGCGCGACCACGTCCTGACGGCCCTGACGCGCCCCGGGAACCCCGATCCGGGGCAGTGACGAGTCGTCCGGGGCCCCCAGGACGAGAAAGCGGACGGGAATGGGAACGGGAAAGGGCCCGCCGGTCGTGACCAGCGGGCCCAGTTGACTCGTGAGAGTCAGGATCCCCAGCACAGCTCTCAGGCTGCTCCCCGGTCAGCGGGGGAATGGAACGAACCGAACGCACCAGGCATCTTTTTCTCACGCAGCGGCGCCAAACCACGTCCCTGGCAGCGGCAGAGCTGGTTCGGGGCTTAAAGAAAGCAAGGCTCCCCGGGGGGAGCCCTGCTTTTTGGGTGGTGTCAGTGCACGTGAGGCGGTCAGGAGTTCGTCTCGCGGCGTGTCTTACCCTGGGTGTTGCTTCGCTTCGCTCAGTCAGGAGTCTTCTTCAGGAGCTTCGAGTCGGCTGCGCCGTTCTCTCCACGAACCCCTGAGCCCAGAACGGCGCGGATCCGAACGAGCGCATCGGCCTCTTTGCGGCTTCCATCCCCTAACACCTTCACCAACAGCCACTTGCACCACCTGGGTCGCAACGAGACGCCCCGCGAGCTGGCCCTCGTCGCGGCCCGCACCCTGGCCCGACGCGCTTCGCTGGCCGCAACGGAGGGTGCCTGGCTGGATCCGGCCTGTGGCAGCGGGAACCTGTTGCTCGCCGCGTGCGAGGTCGGCCTGGCGCTGGGCCGCCTACGGGGCATCGAGCTCGACCCCGCGCGGGCCCGGGAGGCGCGCCGACGCCTGGCGAGCGCGACCGGGGCCTCGCCGGGGACCTTCGCCCGCCGCGTGCGGACGGGCGACGCCCTCGACCCCGCCCGGGCCTGGCCCAGGGGCAGCTGGGTGCTGGCCAATCCGCCCTGGGTGTCCTACTCGGGCCGACAGGCCCCCGCCGCCCCCCCGCCCGCCGAGCGCTCGGCCGGCGGCTGGCCGGCCCTGCACTCGACCTTCCTGGAGCGCATCGCCCGGCACGTCGCCTCCCAGGGCACGGGAGCCTGCGTCCTGGTCCCCGCCTCGGTGACCGAGCTCGCGCGCTACGCCCCCCTGCGCGAACGGTTGCACTCCCTGGTGAGGCTCGAGGAGGCCCCCCTCGAGCTGGGCGACGCGGCCTTCCCCGGCGTCCACGGTTCGGCCGTGCTGCTCTCCCTCGGGCCCCGGCGTTCATCCGCGCCCGACTCAGCCGCGCCCGACCCAGCCACCTGGAGCCAGCCGCCCACGCCGGCCGCCAGCGCCCTCGTCGCCGAGCTGGCGCGCCTGCCCGCCTTGCCCCCGAGCACCTTCGCCGACCCCGGTGTGCACACCGGCAACTCGGCGCGAGAGCTCCTGCGCAGCGCCACGGACGGACCCGGGCCGGGAGTCTGGGAAGGGGTGCGCCGCGGCCGCGACCTCGCCCCCTTCCGCCTGGCGTCCCCCACGACCCTGCTGCGCACGGACCTCGTGCCCGGCCGCGAGCGGCGCTTCCGCCTGGGTCAACTCGAGCGCGCGCGCGCTTTCCCGCTGCTCCTGCGCCAGACGGCCGACCGCCCGATCGCGGCCCTGCACACGCAGCCCACCTGGTTTCGCAACAGCCTGCTCGCCTGCCGCGGCGTTCCGGGCCTGGACCCCGCCTTCCTCGTCGCGGTCCTGAACGGACCGGTCGCCGCGGCCTGGCATCGACTCTCGTTCCGCGACGCACGTCAGAAGAGCTTCCCGCAGGTCAAGGTCGCGCACCTCGCGACCCAGCGCTCTCCCCTGGCCTCACGCGACGACGCGCCGCAGCTCCACGACCGCGTCGCGGCCGAGGTCGAGCGCCAGGCCGTCGGGCGCGGAACAGCCGACGGCCTGCGCGCCCTGCAGGACGAGCTCTTCGACGCCTATGGCCTGAGCCCGGCGTCGCGCGCCCTGGTCCTCGAGCTGGCGGGTGGCCCGGCGGCCTGAGTCCCTCGGATCAGCGCCCGAAGAGACCCGTGACCGACGTCTTGCGGATCTCTTCCTCGTTGGACCAGATCAGCTCGGCGGTCTCGACGTTCACCGCGTTGAGCACGAACTGGTAGTACGTGTCCGCGCGCTTGGAGCCCAGGGTCTCGAGCGAGCGCCCCTTCTCCTTCTCGATCGAACGCAGCGCGCCGTAGACGATCACGTCGACGCCCAGCTGCCTGCCGAAGGCCTTGGCCATGTCCGGGTCGACCCGGCCCGACCCCTGCTGGAAGCGCACCTGGTCGGCGAGCTGATCCTGGCCGGCGTCGTCCGCGGCGAAGCGGAACTTGCCGCTCTGCAGGAGCTCGGTGCGGATCGAGTCGGTGATCATCGTCGTGTTGATGTGCTCACTGGTCTCGTTGCTGACCTTGCCCATGTACGCGATCACGCGCGGATCGTCACCCTTGCCGGGGCCGACCAGGTAGGAGAGCGCGGGCGAGTCGATCAACGACTGCACCATGTGCTTGGCGAAGGTCTGCTTGTCGGTCGAGCCCCAATCGATGGTCAGGGTCTCTTCCGCCTGGGCGTCGCCGTAGCCGACGCTGCTGCAGGCCCCCGCCAGGGGCAGCAGGGCCAGGAGGAACAGGGCGGGGCGGATGCGGGTCTGGTTCGTGGACATGATTCCGAAGGGCTAGGGCACGGGTGTGGGCTCCGCCTGCTGGGCGGGGCTCTGGACGACGGGGTCGCCGCCGATGACATGGGCATAGACGCGCGGCCCGAGGCTACGCGCCAGAACGAAGACGATCTCGCCCGGAGCGAGTTCGAAGTTGCCGAGGGTCAGGGCGTCTCCACCCTGGACCTCGAGGGTCAGCTCGTGCGCCCCGGGTTCGAGCCACAGACGCGCGGCCTGGTACGAGGCGGGCAGAGTCAACCACGAGCGCAGGTCGGCGCGCTCCGTGGCCAGGGTGAAGAGGTCGCCGGCCACGCGCGCGACCGGTCCGTACTCCTCGGACAGCTCGCGCGTCAGCTGGCGCTTCATCAGGCCGCGCACGGCGGACTTGGTCGCGAGCCACGCGAGGCGGTCGGAGAGGTTCTTCTCCGCCACGCTGGCGACGTCCTCGACGACCACGGCGCGCGCAGCGCCCGGCGCGTCGCGCGACGAGAGCAGCAGCGCGCCGGGCGTGTCCGCGCGACGCACGTAGGTCGGCACCGACCACTGGGCCAGGGCGCCCTTGGTCGGGATGGTCAGGGTCGTCGCTTGCTTGTACGGCCCCAGGGCCACGCCGGCGATCAGGACGACGCTGGCCGCACCCTCGGGCAGGTAGTCGGCGGGGCCGTACTGGTCGATCCAGAGCCCGGTATCCGTGCGACCCAGCTCTTCGGAGAGGCGCACGAGGGCCGGTCCGACGAGATCCTGCGCGAGCCCCTTCTCCGACATGCGTCGGTAGTCGATGAAGGCGTCGTCCAGGCGGCCCAGCAATTCGTACCCGAGGGCCGAGAGCAGGTGCCCCATGCCGCCCGCCGCGTACTCGGTGTCGTACAGCTTCTCCTCGCCCTCGAGCAGGGCGTTGGCGCGCCTCACCTCGACCAGCATGTCCTCCACCTCGCCGCGCGCGAGGTAGGCGAGCCCCAGCCCGACGTGGACCAGGACGCGCTCGTAGCCCTCGCCGCGGTAGTCGGTGAAGCTCTCGTTGACGGTCCAGGAGAGGATGCTGCGGCCGGCCTGCTCGGGGGAGGTCAGGCTCTCGCGCTCGATCTCCTCGACGGCCTTGGCGGCCTGCCCGAAATCGGCGAGCGCTGCTTCCCAGTCCCCGGCGGCCAGGGAGGCGCTGCCGGCCTCGGCGCCGCGCAGGAAGTCGGAGTCGGTCACCGAGCCGCCGCCGAAGAGCTCGCGGGAGCGGGCGAAGTCGCCGGAGCGGAAGGCTCCCAGGGCCGCGTCCGCGCGCTGGGTGTAGCTGGCACAGGACACGCCCAGGAGCAGCAACGGGCCCAGGGCCCAGGCGCGACGCGACGGGCGCGGCCGGGTGCGGGGCTCGCTGGGTGAGGTCCTGGGACGGGTCATGGGATGAGGTCGGCTCTGGCCGGGGCTGCAACTTGAGGCCCAACGGGCCCCGAACGCCACGCCTGGCCCGGCGAAATCATGCCTTCCTTCTCTTAGGCTGCCCAGATGCCCGAGAAAGCCCCCCCCAGGCGTGGCCCGGCCAAGAAGCCGAAGGTCACGATGATGGAGCAGTTCTGGAGCGCCAAGCGCGACCAGCCGGATGCCCTGCTCTTCTTCCGGATGGGGGATTTCTACGAGCTCTTCGGCGACGATGCCAAGGTCGCGTCGCGTGAGCTCGGAATTGCCCTCACGGCACGCAACAAGGACGCCGACGCCCTGCCCATGGCCGGCGTCCCGGTGCGCGCCATGGAGGGCTACCTGATGCGCCTGGTCAAGAAGGGCTTCAAGGTCGCGATCTGCGAGCAGATGCAGGACCCGCGCAGCGTCAAGGGCATCGTCGAGCGCCAGGTCGTGCGCGTGGTGACCGCCGGCACGATCACCGAGGAGGAGGCCCTCGACGCCCGTGCCAACAACTTCCTCGCCAGCCTCTTCGTCGACAAGGAAGGGCGCGCCGGGCTGGCCTGGCTCGACGTCTCCACCGGGCGCTTCCTGGCCACCGAGACCGACGCCGACGGCGTGGACGACGAGCTGTCGCGCGTCTCCCCCGCCGAGCTGCTCGTCTCCGAGGGCATCGCAGCCGGCCACCCGGCGCTCTTCGGCCGCCTGGGTGCCGACTACGGCGCGCGCCTGTCCCAGCGCGAACCCTGGCGCTTCGAGCGCGAGTCCTGCACCCGCGTCCTGCAGCGCCAGCTCGGCGTCGCGACCCTCGAGGGCTACGGCTTCGAGGACGGCTCGCCCGTGGTCAGCGCCGCCGGCGCCCTGGTCGAGTACCTCGAGGAAACCCAGCGCGGCGCGTGCTCCCACGTGCAGAGCCTCGAGCGCGTCGATGGCCGCGAACACCTGGTGCTCGACCGCGCCACGCGCTCCTGCCTCGAGCTGCTCGAGACGCAGCGTGATGGGCGCCGCGAGGGAACCCTGCTGGACACGATCGACGCGACCCGCACTCCGATGGGAGGGCGCCTCCTGCGCGAGTGGGTCCTGGCTCCGTTGCGCGAGGTGGACGCGATCCTCTACCGCCAGCAGGGGGTGGCCGAGCTGGTCGGCGCCCCCTTCCAGCGCGAGGAGCTGCGCGCCCTGCTGGGCGACGTGCTCGACATCGAGCGCCTGGTGGCCAAGGTCTCCACCGGCCGCGCCAACGCCCGCGACCTGCGCGGACTGGCGGGATCCCTGGCGGTCGCCGCGCCCTTGCGCACGAAGCTCGAGGCGGCCTACTCGAAGCTTCTGGGTGATCTCTACGAGCGCATCGACCCCCTCGAGGAGCTCGTCTCGCGCATCGAGGAGACGCTGGTCGACGCACCGCCGATCACCCTCAAAGACGGCGGCCTGATCCGCGCCGGGGTCGACCCCGAGCTGGACGAGCTGCGCCAGATTGCCGGCGACGGCAAGGCCTGGATCGCTCGCTTCCAGGCCGACGAGGCCGAGCGCACGGGGATCGCCAACCTGAAGATCGGCTTCAACTCGGTCTTCGGCTACTACATCGAGGTGCCCCGCGGGCAGGTCGCGCGGGTTCCCGAAGGCTACGTCCGCAAGCAGACGATCAAGACCGCCGAACGCTACGTCACGCCGGAGCTGAAGACCTTCGAGGACAAGGTCCTGCGCGCGGAGGAGCGCGCGCAGGACATGGAGTACGCGCTCTTCAACACCCTCAAGGAGAGCGCCCTGGCCGAGGTGCCGCGCATCCTGGAGACGGCCCGCGCCCTGGCCCTGGTCGACTGCATCGCGGGCCTGGCCGAGACGGCGGCGCGGCGCCGCTACGTCGCGCCGAGCGTGGACCAGGGCGATGCTTTGAAGATCGTCGACGGCCGCCACCCGGTGATCGAGGTGATCCAGACCAGCGACGCGTTCGTGCCCAACGACTCGTCCCTCGATCGCTCTGGGCGCATGCTGGGGTTGATCACGGGCCCCAACATGGCGGGCAAGTCGACCTACATCCGGCAGACGGCGCTGATCGTCTTGCTGGCGCAGATCGGCTCGTTCGTGCCCGCCAAGGAGGCCAAGATCGGCGTCGTCGACCGCATCTTCACGCGCATCGGCTCGGGGGACGACATCGGTCGCGGGGCCTCGACCTTCATGGTCGAGATGATCGAGATCGCGAACATCCTGAACAACGCGAGTCCGCGCTCGCTCCTGATCCTGGACGAGGTCGGACGCGGCACGAGCACCTTCGACGGACTGGCCCTGGCCTGGGCCATCGTCGAGCACATCCACGAGAAGATCCGCGCGCGCACGCTCTTCGCCACGCACTACCACCAGCTGACCGAACTGTCGGAGCGCCTCGGCGGCGTCTTCAACCTGTCCGTCGCCGTGCGCGAGTTCCAGGACGAGATCGTCTTCCTGCACCGCATCGTCGAGGGCGGTACCGACCGCTCCTACGGCATCCAGGTCGCACGGCTGGCGGGCGTCCCCCACGAGCTGCTCGAGCGCGCCAAGGAGGTGCTGGCCGAGATCGAGCACGACGGCGGAAGCACCCAGGGCTCCGGCCTGCCGCCCCGGGTCATCGAGACCCGGGGCGGCCAGCTCGCCCTCTTCGCCGAGCCCCCGCCCGCACCGGAGCCCACCCCCCTCGAGCAGGCCCTGGCCCAGATCGACGTCGACGTCACGACTCCGCTCGAGGCCCTGCAGGCCCTGGCGCGCTTGAAGGACCTGCTGCCCTAGATTCCCTAGGTCCCCACGAAGTTCACGGTTCGGTCAAGTTCGGGGAAGGTAGCGCAAGAACCGCCCGCGCCGTGCGTACACAGCCCCGCAGGGGCCCGGCGCGAAGCGCCGTTCGGGGGAGGCGAGCGCAGCGAGCC
>JAJFFA010000391.1 GCA_021776885.1 Planctomycetota bacterium | reverse complement strand
TCGACACCCTGCGCGCCGACTGGCTCGAGGTCTACGGTCGCGAGGAGAACACCTCCCCACGCCTGAGCGAGCTCGCGCAGCGCGCGGTCGTCTTCGAAGAGGCCGACTCGCCGGCGCCCTGGACCCTGCCCTCGGTGGTGTCGATCTTCACCTCGCGCTTCCCCGTCGAGCACGGCGTCGTCGCCGACGGGAAACGCCTGGCCCTCGAGATCCCGACCCTGGCCGAGGTGCTCGACCGCGCGGGCTACGTCAGCGGCGCCTTCCTGCGCAATCCCTACGCCGGCCCCCTCTCGGGCCTCGATCGCGCCTTCGACGAGGTCGAAGCCAAACGCGGCGGCCAGGTCGCGGGACCCCAGCTGGCGGCCTGGTTGGCCCAGGCCCCCGACGCCCCCAAGTTGATCTACGTCCACAACACCCAGCCCCACGATCCGGTGCGCGGCGTGCGCGAGATGGAGACGCGCTTCGGCACCGTGCCGGCCGAGCACGCCGAGCGCATCCTCGACCTGAAGGAGCGCTACCGCGCGCTGACCCGCGTCGACTTCGTCAAGGGCCGGCCCCTCGGCAGCACCGACAACTCCGACGAGCAGGCGCGCGTCCTGGCCGAGCTGACCGAGCTGCGCGCCTCGATCGAGATCGCCTACTCCAAGTCGGTGCGCGAAGCCGACCGCGTGATCGGCACCCTGATCGATGCCCTCGAGGCCGCCGGCGAGTGGGAGCGCACGGTCTTCATCGTGCTCGCCGACCACGGCGAGGAGATGGCCGACCACGGCGGCTGGCAGCACGACCAGTCGGTCTACGCCGAGCTCGTGCGCGTGCCCTTCCTGCTGCGCCTGCCCGGAGACCTCTACGCGGGCCGCCGCGTGCGCACTCCGGTCTCCCTGGTCGATGTCTTCCCCACGGTGCTCGACGTGATCGGTCTCGATGCCTCCCAGGTGCCGCAGGGTCTGGTGGGGCGTAGCGTGGTGCCGCTCCTGGAGGGCGCGGACGAGGCCCAGGGCATGCGCGTCAGCGCCATGCGCATCAACCACAAGAAGTACTACCGTCCCTACAAGGAGCAGCGCGGCGACGTGAACGTCGTGGTGCGCGAGGGGCGCTACAAGTGCATCGCCAACCTCGAGACCGACGCCGCCGAGCTCTACGACGTCGAGGCCGACCCGGGCGAGACCCGCGACCTGGCCGGGGAAGAGCCCGAGCGCACCCGGACCATGGCCGCCTATGCAGCGGCCCAGTACGCAGAGTGGCAGGCCCGCGCGATCCCGCCCCTGACCGGGGAAGTGGACGAGGCTTCGCGTGACGCCCTGGAAGGTCTGGGCTACGTGGGCGGCGACGAGGACGACTAGCCCGGCCTCGCACGGGTAGCCGAGCTCAGCGCAGGGCCCTGAGCACCTGGCCCCAGGTGGCGCGCTTCGCGCCGCGGCGTAGGTTGGCCCTGGCGATGGCGAAGGCGTGGCTCCAGGTCGCGAAGAGCGCGCGGTAGGCCGAAAGCAGGCTGACCTTCGGGTCGTAGACGTGGGTCGGTTCCGAGGTCAGACCGTTGAGCTCGAGGATCGTGAACTCGCCGCACCCGAGGGCCTCGTCCGAGGGCGCACGCAGGTCGAAGCGCCCGAACCAGAAGCCGTCGAAGCTGCGCGCGACGCGCTCGATCTCCGCCGCCAGGGCCGGAGTCCCGTGGTGCCCGCCGTCGAGGAAGATCGAGCCACGGCAGTGGGTGCCCAGCTCGACCAGGGTCACGCGCTCGCCCGCCACCGGCACCTCTCCCAGACGTCCGGCGTTGGCCTCGAAGTAGGCCTGGGCCAGGGCGACGCTGCGCTCGCCGGAGAGGATCAGCTCCTCGAGGGTCTGCACGCCGTCGCCCTCCAGCGCCGGCATGCGCTTCTCGGTGATCGAGAACAGAAGCCCCTTTTCCTGGCCTGGGTGGCGCAGCCAGAAGACGCCGAACTCGGGGCCCGGGACGTACTCCTGCAGGATCGAGTCGGTCGTGAGCTCGTCCAGGGCGCGCTCGAAGGCTGCCTCGTCGCGCAGGATCGCGACGCCCTTGCCGCGCTCACCCCGGTCGGGCTTCAGCACCAGGGGCAGGCACAGGCCCTCGCGCTCGAGGAACGCCCGGGCCCGGGCGCGGCGTTCGAGGGCCCCGTGGGCCGCGTCGAGGCGCTCGAAGCGCGCGACGCGTCCGCTCGACGCGAGGCCACCGAGGATCGCGCTCTTCGACTCCCCGATCAGGCCGCCCAGCTCGATGGAGGGGTTGACTGCGGTCACCACGAGCAGGCCGCGGTAGCGCAGGGAGAGCCACAGGATCCAGGGCACGAGGGGCAGGTACACCGCCCAGATCGGCCAGAACTCCCAGCGCGACAGCCGCCGCCAGCGGCCGACCAGGGAGCGTCGACCGCGCCAGGAGAACAGGGGCAGACCGAAGCGCGGCACGAGCACGAGCAGGGCAGCGAGGGCCAGGGCCGCGGGCAGAGCGTGGCGCCCGAAGGCCTCCAGGCGCTCGCGCGCGGCTTCCCCGGTCCAGG
>JAJFFA010000040.1 GCA_021776885.1 Planctomycetota bacterium | reverse complement strand
TGCCGTCGGCGGCGAACACGTCGAGGAGCGGCGCGTCGGTCCAGCACGGCAGCGTGACTCGCCCGCCGACCGGGATCTCTTCGTCGCAGGGGTCGAGGCGAATCCCCGTTCCGGGTCGCAGGACCCACACCCGGCCGAGGCTGTCGGCGATCAGATTCTTGAACGCTGGCTTCGACACCGGGAAGTCGTCGTTCCATTTCCACGACGGGTCGAGACGCTGTGCAAACCGCTCGACGCGCAGCGCGTGCCAGGCAGCCTCGTCGGGGGCGATGGCGATGCCCGCGGCTTCCTTGCGCACGCGCAGGATCGCGCCGGTTGGCGATCGGATCTCGAAGACATAGTCGTCGCCGCGCCCCCACACCGTGGAACCGTTCGGCAGCACCGCGGTCGATGGCGAGGCGTGGAACGGCCGATCGATCGCGCCACCGCTGCCGCCGCGACGGATGGAGACCTGCGTGGCCTCGGTGGCAACCGGCTCGCCGAGCAATAGCGGCGCACCGATCGGTGCACCGTTCTGGTGCTTCTGGTACGAGTACTGGAGGTTGCCGCGGCGAAACTCGTCTATGGCCAGCGTCAGCGTCCAGACCGTACCGTCGGCGCTCACCTCGAACGGCGCACCACCAGTCAGGTTGGTCTGCAGCTGGTAGCTGCCGAGCGACTGGCCATCGAGGCCGATCCGCTGAACGCGCGCTTCCTCGCGGTCCTGGGCCAGATCCTGGAGACCCCCAAGCCGCGGGGCGAGCGCTACGTCTTCGGCCAGCACGACTACGGCTGGGTCGAGCTGCGTGCCCACCACGGGCTGCACGTCGAGGGCAGCGAGGAGGCCATCCTGCCTCCGGCCCAGGTCGATGACCCGCGCAGCCCGGTGCACGTCATCTCCGGCTACGCCCGGACCCTGGCCCAGCGCGGGATCGACTTCGTGTTCATGCCGATCCCGACCCGGGTCGCCCTCTACCCGGAGCACTTCCCGGGCATGGACGCTCCGCCCGCGGGCTTCGCCGGCACCGGGCCCGCGTACCGCTTCTTCCTGCAGGCCCTGTGCGAGGCCGGGGTCGACGTCGTCGACCTGTGGCCCAGCTTCGCCGCCGCACGTGACGCCGACCCGGCATCGACCGACGAGCACCTGTTCCTCGACAAGGACATGCACTGGACGCCGCGCGCGGTCGGCCTCGCCGCCGACGCCCTCACGGCCCACCTGGCAGCCCAGCTGGCAGCCCGGGGCAAGGACGCGCAGCTCACCCTCCCCGGCCCGCCGCAGCAGGTCACCCTGACCCGCGCACGCGAGACCTGGGTCCTGAAGAAGCCCTGGTTCGACGCCGAGAATCCGCCCACCCAGGACGTCTGGTTCGAGCGCGTGCTCGGCCCGGATGGCGAGCCGGCCCACGCCAGCGAGCGCTCGAGCCCGGTGCTCCTGATCGGCGACAGCTTCGCCGGCCAGTACCAGGAGCGCGGCGCCGATCTGGGCTCGCTCTTCTACGCACGCAGTGGCCTGGCCCTCGACGTGATCTCGATCCCGGCCGGCGCCGCCCTGCGCGTCTGGAAGACCCTGGCGCGCCGCGGGCCCGGGGGCCTGGCCGGCAAGCGCCTCGTGATCTACGTCGTCTCGGCCGAGGCCCTGGCGAACCCCGACTGGGAACAGGTCGAGCTACCCGGGGGCTGAGCCCTGGCCCGCGGCGGGGGGACTCACTCTCGGCGTGTTCACTCCCCGCGCGCTTGCTGCTCCAGCTTGATCTCGCGCACCAGGTCACGGAAGCCCGCCTTGCGCAGGTAGGAGCGCAGCTTGCCGAGGGCGCGCTCCGGGCCGCGGTCGACCCAGCGCCCGCCCGTCAGGGCCGTGCGCCAGCGGTCCCCCGGCTGCCCCAGGCCGGCGCGGCTCAGGGCCACGTCCGCCAGCAGGGTGTCGAAGTCGACGTGGGTCAGGTAGAGCGCGACCAGGTCCCCGGCCTCGTCCACCAGGAAGCCCACGGGCAGCTCGATGTCGTCGTGGGAGCCGAGGGACTCGAAGAGCACCATCTCGAACAGCACGCGGCTCAGTCGATCCAGGCGCCCGCCCGTCTCGGCCAGGCCGAGGCCTTCGATCCAGGCCTTCAGCGCCTCCTCGTCGCG
Organism: Planctomycetota bacterium; assembly: GCA_021776885.1. Taxonomy (GTDB): domain Bacteria; phylum Planctomycetota; class UBA1135; order UBA1135; genus JAJFFA01. The sequence continues at coordinate 4,815 of JAJFFA010000040.1, read as the reverse complement.
CACGCTGTCCATGCTGATCGGGTGCACGTCGAGCCGGGCGCGCTCGAGCTCGTCGCCGCGCTGGCCGAGCTCCTCGAGCAGCGCGCGGCTGGCGTCGCTCCAGGTGCCCCAGACCAGGATCAGGAGCGCGCGCCCGGTATGGTCGCTGACCTTGGCCCCAGGGGTGTCGAAGTCGGGCAGGTCCGCGCCGCCCAGGGGCATGGTGTCGAGCAGGGGCACCCGCGCCACGCGCTCGGGGGCGCCGTCAGTGCGCTGCTCGGCGCCCTCGGGCAGGCGCGCGGGCAGACGCCGTCCGCGCACCTCGGCCAGGGGCGAGGGAGCGCGGCCCTCGACCCGCTCCGGCGCGCCGCCGACGGCGATGCGATAGAGCGCGCCCGTCGCCAGCCCCGGGTGCTCCTCGAGCTTCCCGTCGGGCCAGGTGACGCGCACGTCCACGGGCCCCGGGTGGCGCCCGAGCCCGAAGGACAGGCGCAGGGACGAGCTGCCCAGGTAGCCCTCACCCGCGTGCACACTGCGGCGGTGCTCGACCTCGCCGGCGCGCACCACGACCTTGGCCCCCACCGCGTCGCGGTTCTTGCCCACACCCGCGAGCTCGAAGCGGATCCAGGCCTGGGGCGGCGTCGTGCCGCGCAGGAAGCGCAGCAGGGGGGCGGTTCGGTTCTTGAGCCACAGGTCCTGGGCCCCGTCCCCGTCCCAGTCGAGGGCGCAGGCGACGCGCGCATCGTCGAGGTAGTCGAGACCCGTCGCCGCGGAGGCATCGACGAAGAGGCCGCCCGACTGGTTCCAGTAGGCGTAGTTGCGCTCGCGCCCGTTCCACGAGTAGTTCTCGGCCTGGCCCAGGGCCGAGACCGCGGACCAGGCGTTGGCGTAGGCCTCGGTCGCCGGGGGTGCGGGGGGCGAGATGGCGACCACGCAGCGCCAGAAGAAGCCCTCCAGGTCGGTGCTGTCGCGCCCCGTGATGAAGCCGTTGGGCACCACCAGGTCCTGCAGGCCGTCGCCGTCGAAGTCGGTGAACATCGCGCCCCAGGCCCAGCCCCCGGGGGCCGACCCCGAGCGCTGGGTGGCGTCGTCGAAGCTGCCGTCGCCGCGGTTCAGGAGCAGGGAGTTGCCCTGGGTGTGGTGCTCGTAGCCGGCGCTCTCCTCGATGCTGCGCTGCCCCAGGAAGCGCGGGTGGGCGGTCACGCGCCGTCCCGCCGCCGTGAACATGTTGGTCACGTAGGCGTCGATGTCGCCGTCGAGGTCCACGTCGGCGGTGCTGATCCCCATGCCCGCCGCCATGTCCCAGGCGCCGACCTCGGCCGCGATGTCGGTGAAGTGGCCGCCTTCGTTCTGGAACAGGCTGTTCTGGCCGAAGTCGTTGACGACGTAGAGATCGGGGTCGCCGTCGTCGTCGAAGTCCTCCCACATGGCCGCCAGGCTGAAGCGCGTGTTGTGGACGTCGAGCCCGACCTCGGCCGTGGCCAGGACGAAGCCGTCGCCGTCGTTGCGCCAGTAGAAGTTGCGCGCGCCGTTGTTGGCGTCGTGGTAGGGCGTGGGCACACCGCCGGCCACACCGCCGGTCACGTAGCGCGTCGCGTAGAGGTCCAGGTCCCCATCCCCGTCGGCGTCCGCCGCGCACAGCGAGTAGACCTGCTCGCCCCCCTGGCCCTCGAGCACCGAGCGCCGGGGAAAGGATCCGCTCCCGTCGTTCCAGGCGATGACGACGTCGTTCCCGCGCCCCATCAGGAGCTCCCGCGCCCCGTCGCCGTCGAGGTCGACGATCAGCACCCCGGCCGTGTCGTCGAGGAAGTCCACCTCGGCCGCGCTGGCCCCGTCGCGCACCGTGCCGTCGGGCTGCTGCAGGAGCAGGAGGTTCGGGTTGCCGGCCTGGCGCCCGACGTACACGTCCTCGAGCCCGTCGCCGTCGACGTCCCCCACCGCCATCCCGTGCATCCCCAGGTAGACCCCCGCGAGCTGCGCCGTGCGGTCGTAGCGTCGGTCGAACTCGACGGCCCCCAGGTACTGTTCCCGGGCAGCGAAGGGCGTGGCGCCGAGCACGTGCTCCGTCAGCTCGGCGAAGGGCGGCGTCGGCAGCAGGACCTCCTCGTGGCGCTCCGCGGCCAGCTCCGTCAGGAACAGGCGGCGCTGGTCGACGTCGACGCTCCAGGCGAAGCGCCAGCGCGCGTTCACCTGCAGGTTGCCGCCGCCGCTCTCACCGGCCAGGCGCAGGAGCACGCGGCCCGCGAAGCCGGTCTCGCTGGTCTCATGGGCCTGGACCACATGGGCCATGACGCGCAGGTCGGGGGAGTTCTGGAAGGGCTCGAGCAGGAGCTCGAGCTCCTGGGCCAGGTCGGCCTCGAGGGCGCTGCCCTCCAGCGCGGGGAAGTCGGCCACGCGCACGCGCCCAGTGGATGTGTCGCGCCGCGTCTCGAGCTCGCGCGGCGCCAGGGGACCACAGCGGAAGCCCTGGCCCAGGGACTCGAGGAGCATCGACGGTTGCGAGCGATGCTGCTGCACGAGGCCCGCCTCGAAGGTCTGGCGCGCGACGCGGGCCAGGATCTCCGTGCCCCAGCCGTCCTGAGCCGGGTCGACGCGGCGCTTCAGCTCGTCGTACCAGGCCGGCAGCTCGGCGGCATGGAAGGTGAAGACACGATCGGGCTGCGCAGTCGACGAGGTCTGGGGCAGGGCCCCTGAGGCCGGGCTCGTGCTGGCCGACTGCGGCAGCTCGCCCTCGGCCGCCGCACCCTCGACGCGCGCCTGGGGCCTGGGATCCGCGGGCGTCCCGGCGCCCTCGTCCGACGGAGAGCAGGCTCCGAGTACGGACAGGGCGAAGGCGATCGCCAGGCCCGCGCGGAGCGATCCGGCGCGGAGCGGTCCGGCGCGGAGCGGTCCGGCGGGAGCAGAGCGCACGCTCGAGGCGCGCAACGGCAGTCGGGGCATTGGGGTCAGGTCGAGGGGTCCGGGCGAAGCCGGGGGCCGCTCAACCGTACCAACGCCAGAGCAAGCATTGGAGGGCCGGCCGCACCCGGGCGTCGGTGTTGCGGAAGTAGACCTCACGCTTCAGGAACGGCGCCTGGTCCACCGCGGGCCCGATGCGCGCCAGGAGGTCGGCGGCGTACAGGAGCTCGTACGCGTGGGAGCGCTCGGCGGTGAGCGCCGTGCGCAGGATCTCGCGTGCCCCGTCCGAGTGGTCCTGCCAGATGGCAGACAGCAGGTCGATGCGCGCCTCCGGATCCTCCTCGACGAGAAAGCGCTCGCGCAGGTAGGCCAGGGCCTCGGGCCCCGCGTTGTAGGCCTGGAACACGCACCAGCGGTAGGGCCGCCAACCACGGATCGTGCCCTGCAGGCTCGAGCCCAGCTCGACCAGCAGCTCGGCCGACGCCCGGCCGCGGATGTGGGCCAGGGTCTGCATCAGGGCCACGGACTCGTTGTTCGATCCACCGATGCTCTCGCGCACCCGCCGCGCGACCACGTCGAAGGCGCGCTGGGCGATGTCGGGCCGCTCGTCGAAGACCAGGCGCAGGACGTCGAGGCCCAGCTCGCGTTGCTTGAGGTGTCCGTCCAGGTTCTCGAGGGCCTCGACGATCACGGGCTCGTAGCCGCGCAGGGCGAGCACGTTGGTGCAGGCCGAGCGCACGCTCTGCCCCGGATCGGACAGCCCGGAGACGAGCCAGCCCTCGGTCTTCGGGCTCACTGGAAGCTGGGCCAGCATGCTCACCGCGGACGCGCGCAACTCCTCGATGTCATCTTCGCGGAAGACGATCAGGGCCTCCTCGAAGGCCTGCACCAGGTTCAGGGCCTCGAGACAGTGGCGCCGGGTCTCGGAGTTGTCGTCGAGCAGGAGGGCGCGCATCTGCTCCAGCACCTCGCTGTCCCCCTGGGCCACCGAGGGCGCCAGCAGGTACACGTTCAGCGGCGCGTCGACCTTCGGGTAGAGCTCACGCAGGCGGCGGACCGTGTCCTCGGCCCGGGCCCCCGCGCAGCGCGGCAGGACGAAGGGCACGACGTCGGGCAGCGCGCCCTCCTCCAGCCAGCCCGCGACGTCGGCGTACAGCCGCTCGGGGTCGATGGCCTGCATCGCCAGGAGCAGGTCCGCGCAGTTCTCCTTGGTCGTCGACAGGGGAATCCAGCGCGCGACGTCGTCGTAGTCCGAGGGCTCCCCGTGCTTGCGCAGCCCGTCGAGGGCCGTCAGGCGCACGCTCTCCTGGGGATGCTCGAGGCCCAGGCGCAGGATCTCGAGCCCAACGGGCTCGTCCATCAGGGCGCAGACCCCCAGGACGTTGTTGAGCACGCCGTGCTTCCACTGGTCCGAGTAGGACTCGTCGAACACGCGCCGCAGCTCGGGGATCGCCGCCGGCCCCAGGTCGGCCAGCTCCTGCTTCGAACGGCGCAGGGGATCGAGCTGGGAGAAGATCAGCTTGCGCGCCAGGACGGCGGGCATGTGGCCCGTGTCGCCGGTGAACTGCTTGCCCTCCGCGCAGGGGGAGAGCAGCGGTGCGATGCGGTCGTCGGCGCGTAGACGCTCGTCGAGGGTCTGGGGTGCCGGCGCCTCGTCGCCGCCGAAGTTCAGGGCGAAGAGCGCTACGCCCACGACGAAGAACAAGGCCAGCACGGCTCCCAGCCGACCCGCGCCCGCGCGGGGCCGCGCGGGGGGCCCGGGGCAGACCGGGCGGTGGGCGCGCAGGGGATTCGAAAGGGTCAAGGCAGCAGGTCCTCGCCGACGGTGCCCTGGGCCTGGTCGAGGGCGGACAGGGCCTTGGCGAAGTCGACCCGCGCGCGGCGCTCGGCCAGGATGGCCTCGATGAAGGCTTGCTGGAACTCGAGCACCTGGAAGGT
>JAJFFA010000390.1 GCA_021776885.1 Planctomycetota bacterium | reverse complement strand
CTATAAGACCGGTGCTGCGGGGGGTCTTCAAGGACGGCCCTCGCCCCAGGAGCCTCAGTTGGACCACAACACCCTCGTCGCCGTCCTCAGCGTCGCATTCTTGGCCCTCTCGCTGGGAATCCACGAGGCGGCCCACGCCTTCGTCGCCTGGCGCTGCGGAGACTCGACGGCCAAGGACATGGGTCGCATGACCCTGAACCCGATCGCCCACATCGACCTGATGATGACGATCGTGGTGCCCTTGATCATGTACCTGTTCGCGGGCTTCCTCTTCGGTGGGGCCAAGCCGGTGCCCGTCAACCCCCACCGGCTGCGCAACCCCCTGCGGGACATGATGCTGGTGGCCCTGGCCGGCCCGCTGGCGAACGTCATCCTGGCCCTGATCTTCATGCTGGCCTACAAGAGCTCGGTGTTCCTGGCCGGGTACCCGCCGAACGCGCTGCTGCCGGAGGTCATGTTCCAGGCCGTGCGCTTCAACGTCCTCCTGGCGGTCTTCAACCTGGTGCCGATCCCGCCCCTCGACGGGTCGCGGGTGATGGCCTACCTGCTGCCGGCCCCGATGCGCGAGACCTATGTCTCCCTCGAGCGTTTCGGCCTCTTGATCGTGATCGCCGTCGTCTTCTACGTCCCCGGTTTCCAGGAGTTCCTGTTCAGGCAGATGCGTACGCTGGAGGTGTTCCTCGCGCATCTCACCGGAGGCGCCTGGTGACAGCCGTCCCCCGAGCCCCCCTCTAGCAGCCCGTTGAAAAAGTCATCCGGCGCCATGACGATCTCCTCCACTCCGATGAGGCACCTGAAAGCCTCGCCGAATCTACGGATTCGCCAGCGTTTCCAGGCACCACACCGAAGCGGATGCCATCGCCCTGGCATCCGGAGCACTTCTTCAACGGGCTGCTCATGGTGACCCGCGACTACACGATCCGCCTCGACGAGGTCTTCCAGGGCCCCCTCGACCTGCTCCTGCACCTGGTGCGTGAACAGGAGGTGGAGATCCACGAGGTCGAGATCCACCGCGTGATCGACGGCTACTTCGATTACCTGGCGCAGCTCGAGGAGCTCGACATCGAGGTCGCGGGCGACTTCCTGGTCATGGCCGCGACGCTGATGGCGATCAAGTCGCGTTCGCTCCTGCCGCGCGACGAGGTCGAGCTGGACGACGACCTCGACCCCGAGGACGAGCTGATCCAGCGCCTGATGGAGTACCGCCGCTTCAAGGGCGCCGCGGAGGACCTGGAGACCCTGCGCGTGCGCCGCAGCCTCGAGCACGAGCGCGGCTACCGCGCCGAGGTCAAGGACCACGAGCCGGAGCGCACCCTCGAGCTGGGCCAGATGACGGCCTGGGACCTGCTCTCGACCTTCTCGCGCCTGCTGCGCGAGACCCTGGCCAACAGCCCCATGCAGGTGCGCGGCGACAGGCGCCCCCTGCGCTGGTACGTCTCCGAGCTGGGCAAGGCCATCCGTGAGTCGCGGTCCCTCTCCCTGGTCGACCTGCTGGGCGCGATCGACGGCCCGCCCACGCGCCCGGGCATGATCGGCGCCTTCTGCGCCCTGCTCGAGCTGATGCGCCTGGGCATCGTCACCGCCCACCAGGAGCACGAATCGGGCGAGATCGGCGTGCGCCTTGTGGAGGGCGAGGGCGGGAACGACCTCGACGACCTGATCCGCTCCGCGCACTTCCTCGACGAGGAGGAGCCGGAGGGCCTGGAGCGGCCCCAGGCCGAGTCCGAGGCCGAGTCCGAGGCCCAGACCGAGCCTCAGTCCGAGGACGACGCCGCCGTGGAGGCCGCCTCGCAGGCGGAGGAAACGGCCGTGGAAGCCCCACGAGACGCCCTCGGGAACGTCATGGGGGAAGTCACCGGAGAAGTTCCGACGCAGCCCGCGCCGGAGGATGGGGCTCAGGGGTAGACGCTCCGGCCCGCGCATTCCATATTCCCCGGTTCCCCTTCCCTCCAGAGCTACCGAGACCCCCCCCGTAATGAGCCAAGCCCTCGACGTCACCGACAACACCTGGGAGAGCGCCGTCCTGCAGAGTGAGACGGCCGTCTTCGTCGACTTCTGGGCCCCGTGGTGCGGCCCCTGCCGCTCGATGACGCCCTACGTCGACAAGCTGGCGCAGGAGTACGACGGCAAGCTGAAGGTCGTCAAGCTCAACACCCAGGACAACGCCGAGGTGCCCGCGCGCTACGGCGTGACCTCGATCCCGACCTTCCTCGTGATCAAGGGCGGCGAGGTGGCGACGCAGATCGTCGGCGCCCAGCGCTACGAGGCGCTCAAGCAAGCGGTCGACCCGCACCTCTAGCAGCTAGCAGCCCGCGAAGTGCGCGTCGTCTTCCTCGGCTCCCCGCCCTTCGCCACGCCCGTCTTCGACGCGCTGCTGGAGAGCGCCCACGACGTCGCCTGTCTGGTCACGCGACCGGACCGTCCCCGCGGCCGCGGGCGCGCCGTCGAGGCCTCGCCCCTGGTGCTGCGGGCGCGGGAGGCCGGGGTCGAGGTGCGCCAGCCGGCCAGCACCAAGGACCCCGCCTTCGCGGCGGGCCTCGCGGCCCTCGAGCCCGAGGTCCTGGCCGTCGCCAGCTACGGCGAGATCCTGCGCCGCGACGTCCTCGAGCTGGCGCCCCACGGCGCCCTCAACGTCCACGGCTCGCTGCTGCCCCGCTGGCGCGGCGCCTCGCCCATCCAGCGCGCGGTGCAGGCCGGCGACGCCGTCACCGGGGTCACGATCCAGCGCATGGTCCTGGCCCTCGACGCCGGTGACATCCAGCTCACCCGCGAGCTCGAGATCGGCCCCGAGGACACCTCGGGCGATCTCTTCGAGCGCCTGGCCCTGCTCGGCGCCGGGGCCCTGGTCGACGCCCTCGACCAGCTCGAGCGCGGCGAGGCCCGCTTCACGCCCCAGGACCCGTCCCTGGTCACCCTGGCGCCGAAGCTGAAGAAGGAAGACGGGCGCATCGACTTCGCACGCTCCGCCGCCGAGCTCGGACGCCACGTGCGCGCCATGTCGCCCTGGCCCGCAGCGCGCACCCTGCTGCCCGACGGTCGCGAGCTGGTCGTCCTCTCCACCCGCAGCGCCGGGGCGGACGCAGATGCCGCCCCCGCGGGCAGCGTCGTGGGCGGGAGCGGTCCCCTGGTCGTGGCCTGCGGCGCCGGCGGCACCCAGCGGCTCGAGCTCGTGCGCGTCAAGCCGGCGGGCAAGGGCGCCATGTCGGGGGTCGATTTCCTGCGCGGAGCGCGACTGGCCGCGGGCACGCGACTAGGGGACACGCCGTGATCGCCCTCGCCCTGCTCCTCGCCCTCGCCAGCCCCCAGGACGTCGCGCGCCCGGACGCCGAGACCCTGGTGGCCCAGGCCTGGACCCTGCTGCCCGCCTACGCGGGCGAGCACCGCGCGTCCCTCGACACGAACGCGCGCCGTGATGTCGCGGCGGCGAGCCACCTGCTGGCCGCCGCCCTCGAGCTCAGCCCGGAACACCTGCGCGGGCTGTGGAGCCGCGGGCACGCGGAGATCCTGCTCTTCGAGGACTCCCGCAACCGCAACGACCTGGACGGGGCCCGGGCCCACTTCGCCCGCGCCGACGCCGCCCTGACCCGCGGCCTCGACCTGGTGCCCGACGACCCCTGGTGCGCCTACGCCCGGGGCACCCTGCGCACGGGCCACGGGCGCCACGCGGACGCCCTGGCCGACCTCGACCTGGCCCTCGAGAACTGCGCTGCGAGCACGGACCCGGACGCCGTCGCCTTCCTGCGCTTCAAGTCCCTCGAGTGGCGCTGCGAAGTCCTGATGCGCGACTTCCAGCACGACGCCGCACGCGCGGCCCTGCGCAGCTTCCACGCCGAGTTCTCCGACAACGCCTGGCCCCTGGGCATCGCCCTGGGCGAGAGCCACCTGCGCGCGCGCGACTT
>JAJFFA010000389.1 GCA_021776885.1 Planctomycetota bacterium | reverse complement strand
CGACGGGCGCATGTGTGTCTTCTTGCCACCGACCGAGAGGGTCGACGACTACCTCGAGCTGCTGGCCGCGGTCGAGGACACCGCGGCCGAGCTCGAAGTGCCCGTGGTGCTCGAGGGCTATCTGCCACCCTTCGACCCGCGCGTGCGCGTGCTGAGCGTCACGCCGGATCCCGGGGTGATCGAGGTCAATGTGCATCCTTCCGCCAGCTGGCAGGAGCTGGTCGATGTGACGACGGGCGTGTACGAGGACGCGCGCCAGACGCGGCTCGGCACGGAGAAGTTCCTCGTCGATGGACGGCTGGTGGGCACGGGGGGCGGCAACCACATCGTGCTCGGTGGACCGACGCCGGCCGACAGCCCCTTCCTGCGCCGCCCGCACCTGCTGCGCAGTCTGATCGCGTGCTGGAACAACCATCCGAGCCTGACCTACCTCTTCTCGAGCCTGTTCCTCGGGCCGACCAGCCAAGCGCCGCGCGTCGACGAGGCCCGTGACGACCTCTTGTACGAGCTCGAGATCGCCTTCGACCAGATCCCCGATGAGGGCGAGGTCGAGCCGTGGTTGGTCGACCGGGTCTTCCGGCACCTCCTGGTCGACGTCACGGGCAACACGCACCGCGCGGAGATCTGCATCGACAAGCTGTACTCTCCCGACTCGGCCAGCGGGCGCCTCGGTCTGGTGGAGTTTCGCAGCTTCGAGATGCCGCCGCACTCGCGCATGAGCGTCGTGCAGCAGCTGCTGCTGCGCGCCATCGTGGCCGTCGCCTGGGATCAGCCCTGGCCGCGCCGGCTCGAGCGCTTCGGGACGAGCCTGCACGACCGCTTCATGCTTCCGTACTTCGTGTGGCGCGACCTCGAGTCCCTGCTGGGCGAGCTCGAGGCGGGTGGCGTGACGCTCGACCTGGCGTGGTTCCTGCCGCAGTTCGAGTTTCGCTTTCCCTTCGTCGGTAGCGTCACCTACGACGGCGTCGAGCTCGAGCTGCGCACCGCCCTCGAGCCCTGGCACGTGCTGGGCGAGGAGCAGGCCGGCGGCGCCACGTCGCGTTTCGTCGACTCGTCGGTCGAACGACTCCAGGTGCGCGTGCTGGGCGCGACCAGCGACCGCTACAGCGTCGCCTGCAACGGAGTGCTCGTTCCCTTGCACCCCACGGGCACCGAGGGAGAGTTCGTCGCGGGCGTGCGCTACCGCGCGTGGCAGCCGACGCACTGCCTGCACCCCAACCTGGGCGTTCACACACCGCTCGTCTTCGACCTCGTCGACGCCTGGTCCGGACGCTCGATCGGCGGCTGCACGTACCACGTCGGGCATCCGGGCGGCCGCAACTACGACGACCCTCCGGTGAACCATTACGAGGCCGAAGCGCGCCGCCGCGCTCGCTTCGTGCCCTTCGGCCACTCGCCAGGGGCGTTGAATCCGCGCGCCCTCACGACCAGTCGTGAGTACCCACTGACCCTCGATCTGCGGCGCTCTGAGGTCTAGCAGCCCGTTGAAGAAGTCATCCGGCGCCATGACGACGTCCTCCACTCCGGTGCGGCACCTGAAAGCCTCGCCGAATCTCCAGGTTCGCCTGCGTCTCCAGGCGCCACACCGAAGCGGATGCCATCGCTCTGGCATCCGGAGCACTTCTTCACCGGGCTGCTAGAGCCGGCGAAGACACGAGCGCTGAAGGGCAAGCCAAGGAATGTCGAAGGAGCTTCATTCAAACCGGGTCTTCGAGGGCTACGCGCCGCTGGCGCACGGCTACGACGAGATGTTCGCGAGCGCGGGCTCTCCGCGCCCGGAGGTCGCGCGTGTCGTCGAGCTCTTCGAGGGCCTCGGCCGCCGCGAGCTGCAGTACCGCCAGAAGCTCTCTGCGGGAGCCTTTCGGCGGGGTGGGGTCACCTTCTCGGTCTACTCCGACCGCCGTGGTGTCGAGAAGACGTTCCCGTTCGACATGATCCCGCGCATCGTGTCCGCGGCGGACTGGGCCGTGCTCGAGCGCGGGTTGATCCAGCGCGTCCAGGCCTTGAACGCGTTCCTCGAGGACATCTACGGGGAGCAGAGGATTCTGAAGGAGGGGCGCATCCCGGCCGAGATGCTGGAGTCCTCGGCCGGTTGGCGTCCGGACCTGCGCGGCGTGCGGCCGCCGAAGGGTGTGCGCGTGCACGTCGGAGGCATCGACCTGATTCGTGGTCCCGATGGGGTCTGGCGCGTGCTCGAAGACAATGTGCGCACTCCGTCGGGCGTCTCCTACGTGCTCGAGAACCGCGCCGTCCTGAAGCGCGTGCTACCGCGCCTCTTCTCCGAGGCCTGCGCACAGTCCGTGGATGACTACCCGGTGCGTCTGCGCGACGCGTTGCTGTCGGTCTCGCCGGTCGATCCGGACGAGACCCAGGCGGTCATCCTGACGCCCGGTCCTTACAACTCCGCGTACTTCGAGCACAGCTTCCTCGCGCGCCGCATGGGCTGCCCCTTGGTGCAGGGCAGCGACCTGTTCGTTCACGACGACGAGGTCTTCGTGCGCATGACGCGCGGGCCGCGCCGGGTGCATGTCATCTATCGACGCCTGGATGACGACTTCCTCGACCCGGAGGAGGGCCGCTCCGACACCTTGCTCGGAGTCGCCGGTCTGATGCGGGCCTACCGCGCGGGCAAGGTCACGCTGGCCAACGCGCCGGGCAACGGGATCGCGGACGACAAGGCGATCTATGCCATGGTTCCCGAGATCATTCGCTTCTACATGTCGGAGGAGCCGCTCCTGGCCCAGGTCGACACCTGGCTGTGTGGAGTCGAGAAGGACCGGCGCTACGTCCTGGCGCACCTGGACGAGCTGGTCGTGAAGGAGGTCGACGGCTCGGGGGGCTACGGGATGTTGATCGGACCGACGGCGAGCGCCTCGGAGCGGCATCAGTTCGCGGAGCGCATCGCGGCCGACCCGCGCGCCTACATCGCCCAACCCCTCGTCGAGCTCTCGACCTGCCCCTCCTGGTCGGACGGCACGCTGGGGCCCCGCCGCGTGGACCTGCGGCCCTACGTCGTGAGTGGGCGCGATACCTG
>JAJFFA010000388.1 GCA_021776885.1 Planctomycetota bacterium | reverse complement strand
TCTACGGCCCCTCCCAGGTCCAGCTCCCGGCGGGCGACGGCTTCCTGTGCGTCGGGAGCCGGCGCCGCATCCTCTCCCCCGCCCAGGCGACCCGCCACTTCGCGACGCGTCGGGTCGACCTACCGTCCGCCGGCATCGCGCTGCCTGGAACGCTGCACTTCCAGTGCTGGTACCGCGACAACGCCGCCGGCGGCGCGGGCTTCAACACCTCGGACGCGCTCAGCGTGACCTTCGGGCCGTGAGACCCGCCACGCGCAGCTCCAGCCAGCGCTCGGGGTAGCTGCGTCGCGAGACCCCGTGCTGCACGGGCTCGTCGGTGAGGACACGCGCTCCGTCGCCGAGGGCAGCCGCGAGCTGCGAGCTCTCGACTCCGAACGGCGGGCCGCCCAGCTGCGGCGGCTTGCCGATCGGGAAGACGACGGCTGCCAGGAGCGCCGTGGCGTCCCGGGCCAGGGCGCTGCGCACCAGCTCGCCCCAGCGCGGGCGTAGCTCTGGCTCGAGGGCGCAGAAGAAGGTGTGCTCGAAGACCAGCTGGAAGTCGGTCGCGCCGCGCCAGGCCAGGGCGTCCGCGATCACCACCGTGCCCTCGGCGCCGACGCGCTGGGCCAGGTCCGGCGCCAGCGCAGGGACCAGCTCGAGGGCCGTGACGTGCCAGCCCGCCTGGGCCAGGGCGCCGGCGTCGTGCCCGCGACCGGCCCCCGCGACCAGGGCGCGCGCGCCTTCGAAGGGCGGCGCCAGGGCACCGGAGCCCAGGCGTGCCAGCAGCTCGGGATGGGGCCGGCCCAGGTCCCAGGGCGTGCTGCCCGCCGCGTAGCGCTCGCCCCAGCCACCCGTATCCATCGGGCGTAGTCTACGCGACTACCCGTCGCGCTCCTGCTCGAACTCGACGCCGAGGGAGCGGCCGCCGCTGCCCTGCGCCAGGCGCTGCCAGGGGCGCAGCAGGCGCGGCGGGGCGTCGACCACGATCGAGTCGATGGCCACGCCGCGGTAGCGCGTCTCCTCCAGCAGGAGATCGACGATCAGGTCCAGGTTCCAGTGCGGTCCCTCGGTCGGCGCACCGTCCGTGAAGACGAGCAGCGTGTCGACGCGCGCATCGGTGAGGGCCAGGAGCACCGCATCGAAGACGTTCCCGCGACCCGTGGCGTTGCAGCGTTCGAACCAGCGCATCGCCTGGCGCACGCGCGTCGTCTGGGCCGGCACGAGCTGCTCGCTCCAGGGCTCGGGCCGGCCGGTGTACGGGATCAGGTTGAACTCCGTCTCCTCGGGCAGGAGCGCCAGGGCCTGGGACAGCTTCTCGTCCACGATCTCCTTGCGCGTGACCCCGGCACCGCGTTCGCGCCACAGGGAGCCCGAGAAGTCGAGCAGGATCGCCACCCGGTCCGACACGATCGGCAGGCCCGCGAAGCGCGCCACCGTGCCCCCCGCCGCGCCGTGCTCGCCCGGCGCGCGGGAGGCGTGGGGCAGGCCGCGCCAGTCCTCGGCCCGCGCCTCGAGCCAGGCGCGCCAGGGGCGCGGGTCGTCGCGGTGGCGCAGCCCCGTCACCCCGCGCAGCACGTCCACCAGGCGCCGGGCCAGGCGCGGGCGCGGCTCGACCCCCATGCGCTCGACCAGCGCCAGGCAAGCCGCCCGGGTCGCGAGGCGCGCGAGGGCGTCCAGGGCCGCCAGGCGCACCCCCGGATCGGCGTCCCCCAGGGCCGACACGGCCGCCCGCTGGGCGCCCGGCGCGTCGACCTCGACCCAGGCCGCCAGGGCCGCGACCCGGGGCTCGCGCTCGCGCGCGGCCAGGGCCTGGGCCAGGGCGGGTAGGGCCCGCGCCGGCGCGACGACGGCCAGGGCCGAGAGCGCGCTCGCCCGCAGCTCGGGGGCTGCCTGGCGGCCGATGCAGCGCTCGAGGGCCGCGGCCAGCTTCTGGGCGTCGCCCGTGAGGGCGCCGCGGCGCGCGAGGCGCTCCACGGACCAGGCCAGGCGCCGCCCCGTCCACGCCTGGCGCGGGTCGAAGAGGCGCGCCAGGGCCTCGCCGTCGACCGGCCCCGGCCAGCGGCCGATCGCCTCCGCCACCCGCCGGCGCACCCAGGGGTGCTTCGAGCGCAGCCCCTCCCGCCCGAGCAACGTCGCGCGCAGGCGCTCGTCCGCGGCCGCGCCGATGGCCAGCTGGGCCTCGTCCGCGACCTCCGGCTCGTCGTCCGCCAGGGCGTCGATGACGGGCTCCCACTCGCCCAGCTCGGCGAAGCCCCGCACCGCCCGCCGCCGCGAGCTGGGCCAGGACGAGCGCAGGTCCGCGCGCAGGGCGTCCGCGCGCTGCGCCGCCGCCCGCCGATCGTCACCCGTCGACCCCGAGCCCCGCGGGACGGGCAGGGTCGCAGGGAGCGGGGACCAGAGCAGCAGGGTCGCGGCGAGGACGAGCATGGTGTTCCCTGGACCCCACGGCGCGGCGCCGGGTTGCGGGTTCGGGCCAAGAACTCCGCCCGCTGCGCCGTTCCACCCCTGCCATGCCCCAACGCCCCGCTGCCCTGACTGCCCTGGCCGCCGTGGCCGCCTTGGCCTTCCTTGTCATGGCAAGCAGCGCCACGGGCTGTGCGAGCCCTGCCCCAGCGCCCGCGTCAGCCGACGCGCAAGGCCTCGCCGCACCCCAGCCCAGCCCCACCCCCACGGCCTCCCTCTCCTGCGAGCAGCTCACCCTGCCCCTGCACGACGTGAGCCTGAGCGCCCAGGACAACGCCAACACCACCTTCGACGCCGTGGTCCACACGCCTCCGGTCGCAGCCGACGTGCCCCTGGTCCTGACCCGGCTGAGGGTCGGCACCCAGGAATTTCCGATCCGCGGCTGGGACCCCACGGCGGATCCCGTGCCCCTGTACTTCCGCCTCCCCGCCGACGCGGCGCGCGCCCTGGCCCGCGCAGCCCCGTCGACCTGGAGCGAGCGCGGTCACCCGGGCCACACCCTCGCCGGCGCCTTCG
>JAJFFA010000387.1 GCA_021776885.1 Planctomycetota bacterium | reverse complement strand
TCTCTACAACGTGTTCAACGCCATGCCGCCGATCCGCATCGCGCGCGTGAGCACGCCGGGCGACGCACGGGACATCGCCCTTTCCCAGAACCTCGTTCTGGTCGCCGCCCGCGGTGGCGGCCTGATCGTGGTCGACGTCGCGGACCCGGCCGCAGCGTTCGTGCGCCACCAGGTCCTGCCCGCCGACCTGGGCGGCGGTGCCTTGGCGGTGACTGCGGCCGCGGGGCTCGGCTTCGTGGGGACCGCCGCGGGAGCGGTCGTGTCCGTCGACCTGGCGACGGGGGTGGTGCTCGATGTCGTTCCCGTGGGAGCCCCCGTGCACGACCTGGCCATCGACGGCGAGTGGCTCTACGCCCTGACCGCCGCTGACCTGCGTTCGCTGCGCGTGTTCGACTTCCCGCTCAGCGCCATCGGCGCCGCCGCGGTCGAAGGCGCACCGCCTTTCATTGGACGACGCCGGCTCAGCGTGGGAGGCGGCGTCGCCTACGCGACGAACCGCCTCGGCTACGAGACTTTCGACGTCTCGGACCCCAGCGTTCCGATCCGGATCGGCGGTTCGGCGACGGCCCAGTTCGGCTGGAAACAGGTCGTGCCCAACGGGACGGGCTTCGGAATCGCCAGCGTCGGTCCGAACGGGGCCGGTGGGAGCGAGAACAGCATCGCCCTGTACGACCTCTCGAACCCGGCCGTCACGGACGACTTCCTGGCGGCCTTCCCGACACCGGGGTTCACGCGCTCGGCCGCGATCTACGACGGCCTGGCCTACGTGGCGGACAGCGCCTCTGGCTTGCAGGTCGTCAGCTACCTGCCCTTCGATCCGAACGGCGTCTCGCCCACCCTCGGCGTGACGTTCGTGCCCGATCAGCCGCAGTACGAGGAACGCGAGGTGATGCTGGTCCAGGCGAACGTGAGCGACGACGTCCAGGTGCGGAACGTGGAGCTCCTGCTGGACGGAGTGCCCGTGCGCGTCGACGGCGGCTTCCCGTTCCAGTTCTTCTTCCCGGTGCCCGCCTTCGACCCGATGGGCTCGAACTCCCACACCCTCGAAGTGCGCGCCTCGGACACCGGCGGCAACTTCGCCTCCTCCGTGGCGAGTAGTTTCGATGTGGTGGCCGACGGAACGCCCCCGCAGGTGGTGCTGGCCGGCCCGCCCGACGGTTCGAGCCTGCCCTCGAGCTACTTCGACGTGTTCGGCATCACCCTCTCCCTCTCCGAGAGCCTCAACGCAGCCAGTGTCTCGCTGGCGACGGTCTCGGTCGTGTCCTCCGGACCGGACGGGGTTTTCGGGAACGGCGACGACGCGACCGTTCCAGCCGACATCTCTCTCGCGGCGATCGATCGACGCCTGACCGTCTCGCCCACGGGGAGCGTTCCCCTCGGCACGCTGCACGTCGTGCTCTCGGGAGCCGCCGTCACGGACCGCTCAGGAAACCTGATCGACGGAGACGGGAATGGGTCGGGCGGTGACGACTTCGTGCTCGAGCTGTTCGTGAACAACGACTTCGAGGTCTTCTGGGACGGCGGAGGGGACGGCAGCTCGTGGATGGACGCCGCGAACTGGAGCGCTGACACCCTGCCCGGCCCGTCCGACGACGTACTGATCGACTCGCCTGGAACGGTGGTCAGTCACTCGGGAACCACGACGGTCCAGAGCCTGACCAGCGCCGAGCCCCTGCAGCTCGTCAGCGGGTCCTTGACCGTGTCGCTGACGTCGAACCTGGAGCACTCCGTCACCCTCAACGGCGGCACGCTGGTGCTCGATGGCACGACCCACACGCTTCGCTCTCTGAGCATGAACGGAGGTGCGCCCTTGACGGGTTCGGGCCTCGTGCGGATCGAGGATTCCTTCCTGTGGAACGGAGGCGAGCTGGATGGAGCGGGCACCCTGACCATGCTCGCCGGTTCGGTCCTGACGACACCCTCGCCATTCGGGCCGACCCTGCGCCGCACCCTCCGCAATGAGGGCCGCATCGTGATCGGAGCGGACAACAGCTGGTCCGTCCCGGGGACGCTGCACAACGCCATCGGCGGGACGATCGAGCCACAGGGCAACTGGAACATGGGCGGCTCCATGTTCGAGAACGAAGGGAGCTTGATCATCGACGGAGGACAGTCTTCGATACGCCTTGTCTCTTTCCACAACGACGGGGACGTCGAGGTGCGCTCCGGCACCTTCCACTTCGGAGGATGCTGCGGGCCCGCGACTCACGTCAGTGACGGATTGATCGACATCGCCAAGGGGGCGACGTTTCGCAACGAGGGCACCACGTTCACCAGCAACGGGGTGATCTTTGGTGAGGGCACGGTGCACCTGAACGGGGGAACAAACACCTTCAGCGGCCCGCTCCTGTTCGACGGCACCTTCGACTACCAGAACGGGACCACGACCTTCGCGCCCGACCAGTTCCAGGTGAGCGGCGACGTGATCGTTCGCGGTGGCGTCTTGACCATCAACAACAGCTTCACACCCGCTTCGTTCACCGGCATCGGGTCAGGACAGCTGATCCTGAACGGCGATCAGACCTTTCAGGACCTGAGCGTCATCGGCGGCGTGCTCGAAGGCGCGGGAGACGTGACGGTCACCGGAGCGCTGACCTGGAGCGGAGGCGAAGTGCGCGCTGGGGGGGGCTCCCTGACCCTGACCTCGGGGTCCACCATGGCCCTTTCGGGCGGACTCCTGGCTCGGAGCCTCGACAACCATGGCACGCTCACACACTCGTCGGGGATGTGGACCTTCTCGAACGGAACCGCGGCTGTGGTTATCGCCGCCGACGGCCTGCTCGAGGTGGGAGGTGACGCCAACATCGCCGGCCAGAACGGCGGCGGGACCATCACCAACGCGGGCCAAATGAACGTCTCCGGCATGTACTCGGTGGGCACGAATCTGTTCGCCAACTCCGGGACCATCGATGTCCTCTCCGCTGGGACGCTGCGCCTCACGGGGGGCGCGGTGACCAACGACAGCATGCTCCAGGT
Organism: Planctomycetota bacterium; assembly: GCA_021776885.1. Lineage (GTDB taxonomy): Bacteria > Planctomycetota > UBA1135 > UBA1135 > JAJFFA01. The sequence continues at coordinate 1,395 of JAJFFA010000387.1, read as the reverse complement.
CGCCAGCGGCGCCACGCTCACCACCTTCGGCTCGACGTTCGTGAACAACGGCACGGTGGACGCCGCTGGACTGGTCGATTTCGACCACGGAACCAGTACCTTCAACGGGCCCCTCATCTCGACCGGACAGGTGCAGTTCGCGGGTGGCAACAAGACCTTCCAGCCGGGTCAGTTCCAGGCGAGCGGTGACGTCTCCATCTCCGGCGGCGTGATCACGATCCAGAACACGTTCACTCCGACCTCCTTGACCGGGATCGGGGACGCACAGCTGATCGCGAACGCGGACATCGTCTTCGGCGACCTGAGCCTCACCAACGGCGTGATCGATGGCGCGGGCAACGTCAACGTGGCGGGAGCGATGACCTGGTCCGGAGGGGAGCTGCGCGGCAACGGCCTCTTCACGATCCTCCCCGGCGCGACCCTCGACATGTCTGGTGGGACCATGATCAAGCCCCTGGAAAACCACGGCACCTTCACGCACACCGCCGCCACGCTGACCTTCATGCAGGGAGTCACCCTGACCAATGCTTCGGACGGCACCTTCCTCGCCGCCGGCGGAGCCAACATCAACGGCTTCAACGGCGGAGGGACCATCGTCAACGACGGCCTTCTCGAGGCGACGAGCCCCTACACCGCCGGGCCCACCTTGCTGGTCAACTCGGCTAGCGGCACGATCCGAGCGTCGACAGCCCTGATCCTGGGAAGCACGTCAGCCGACGGCACCTTCGAGATCCCCGTCGGAGGCTCGATCCAGATGTCCGCGCTCGCCCTGGCTCCGACCAGCGTCGTGCGCATCTCGATCGCCGACGTCGGCTCCTTCGGCAGCATGAACGTGGGCGGCCAGGCGAGCTTCGATGGCACCCTCGACCTGGACGTCGACGCAGGCTACTCCCCCGTCCTCGGCGAATCCTTCGATGTCATCACCTACGGCAGCCACGTCGGCACGTTCGGAAACCTTTCCGGTGCGGACCTCGGCGGCGGCCTGATGCTCGACCCCGACTACATGGCGACGACCCTGCGCCTCACCGTGAGCAACTGACCGGCGAGGGAGAGCGGGAGTGTGGGGCGGGCCGGCCCGTCCGGCTCGGCGGGCGAAGGCAGCCACTTGAGCTTCGGCTTTCGCGCTTCGCTCTCTGACGGGCGCGGCGCTCAGCGCTGTGGGGCAGCGGAGCGCCTCACTCGTCTTCGCCGTCGAGGTAGCCGAGGGCGCGCAGCTGCTCGAGGCGCTCGTCCTCGTCGCTGCGCTCGAAGTGCTCGGGACGCGACTGCCAGGGAGTCCCGAGGGGGTCGTGGGAGGCCACGCGTTCCCGGGACTCGGACTCGGCCGCCAGGGTCTCGTCCACCAGCCGACGCACGACCTTGCCGGGCATGTCGTCGGCCAGGGGCAGGCCGAGC
>JAJFFA010000386.1 GCA_021776885.1 Planctomycetota bacterium | reverse complement strand
GGCGACCCTCTACGACGGCAAGTCCCACGACGTGGACTCCTCCGAGATGGCCTTCCACGCCGCAGGCGTGCTGGCCTACCGCCAGGCGATCGAGAACAACCTGACCCTGCTCGAGCCGATCATGAAGGTCGAGGTGCGCGTGCCCGAGGAGTTCCTCGGCGCGGTCGTCGGCGACCTCAACTCGCGCCGCGGCGAGGTCAGCGAGGTCGACTCGCAGGGCGACCTGCGCGTCGTGCGCGCGATGGTTCCGATCGCCGAGATGTTCGCCTACTCCTCCGCCCTGCGCGGCGCGACCCAGGGACGCGGCAACTACTCCATGGAGCTGGCCGAGTACCGCGATGTTCCCAAGGCTCTCGCCGAGAAGGCCCTGGCGGAGGGCTGAGTGCCCCGAGCCCATCGCAGCTGCGACGGAGCCCCTGGTCGATCCAGGGCTCCGATCCAACAGGCTCCGATTCAACCGGGAGCGCGCTAAGCTGCCGGTCGTCATGCCGCGCACCGCTCGACGCCGATGGAGCCGGGAGCTCTCCAGTGAAGTGGATGGGATCGCCTTCGCCCAGAAGGGACCCATCCTGCTGCACATCTACGATCCGCCGGCCGGAGGCAAGTGGATCGACGACGTCATCCCGGGCAAGCTCGCCGCCCTCGACCGCAACTCGGGGGAGAGCCTCTGGCTGCACCCCTGTGAGGTGGGCTACGGCCGCGGCTTCGGGGCCGCGATCAGCCCGCGCGGCGAAGCCCTGGTGCTGGGGCCGGCGTCCGGGGGACACCGGATCGTGCGCATGGCCCTCTCGAACGGCGAGCTGGTCGACTCCGCCAGCATCCCGGCCTTCGACGAGGCCCACGTGTCCGGGGACCTGTGTCTGTGCGCCAGCGCCGGGCGCGTCTGCGCCCTCGACGCCCTCGGAATGGTCGAGGCCTGGGAGCACCGGGTCGAGGGTGAGCGCTACCACCTCATCGGTCGCAGTGGAGATCGCGCGGTGGTGGCCTTCACGGACGCGGCCAAGAGCGGACAGGGCCTGATGCGGCTCGACGCCGAGACCGGCGAGCTCGACGGCCTGATCGTCTTGCCCAGCCTGCCGGTCATCCACTACCTGGCCTTGACCAGCGACGTGGTCGTGATCCTCACCTCCGAACTGGGCTCGTGCCTGGCCGGAGACGTCGCCGACGCTTTCGAGCGCGAGGTGGCCCTGCTCGGGGGCACGGGGCGCGACACGTTGAGCCTGGCGGCGTTCCGCCTGGATGGCGAGGTTGGCGCGGACCCACTCTGGTACCGGGTGCTCGACACCCAGGCCATCGACGACCTGCCCGAGGCCTCGATCTCGGCCGACAGTGGCAAGCTCTACCTGGTGCGCGGCACCCATCTGGAGGCTCTGGACGCCCTCTCCGGGCGTGCCCTCGGCGAATGGACGGTGCCGGGCCTCGACGAGAAGGTCGCCTGGACGGTGGTCGAGGGGGCCGGCCTTCTGGCTGAGGAGACCCGCGTCTCGCTCTTCGAACTGCCCGCGTGACACCTTGCGCCCCGCGCGCGCCCCGGAGACAATCCCGCCTCGATTTCACCCATGGCTACCGACAAGACCGCAGACGAGCTCGACGAGGACGGCCTGGTCGTCCAGCACTACGACAGCACCGTGCTGGTGGTGCTCCCGCCCGCCGGCTTCGGCGAGCAGATCCTGCGCTACGCGCGCTCGAGCCTGTACAACGTGCATGTGGGCACCTGGTCGGTTTCGACCGTGACCGACGAGCTGATCAAGGGGCGCCTGCAGGACGAGTTCATGGTCGATGGGCCCCTGTCCGAGGCCTCGATGGACGCCTACTCGGGGATCCTCGTCGCCGGGGGCGCGGCGGACCTCGAGAGCGCCCGCGATCCGGCGCTGCACGCCCTCCTGCGTGCTGCAAACGAGGACAAGAAGCTGATCGCCTCCTGGGGCAACGGGCTCGAGGTCCTGGCCGAGGCCGGGGTCGTCAAGGGCCGCAAGGTGACGGGCGATCCGCGCTTCAAGGAGCTCGTAGGCCGCAAGGGTGGTCGCTATTCCGGTCGAGAGGTCGAGGCCTCCGAGCACCTGGTGACCTCGCGCGACGAAGGTGCGGGCATGCGCTTCGGCCAGTCGCTCGCGGAGCTTGTGCGGATCGGCTGACCGGTCTTCCGAACGCCCACCCGCCGCTCCCGTTTCCACGGACGGTGGCCCGTTTTCGCGCGAAATGGGCCACATTTGGTATCTATTCGTTCCCGTTCGAGCCCCGATCCCCACCCGTAGGCGGATCGCGCTCACCTCCTCGCGCTCCTCGAAACTGAAGACGCCGAGCCTCACGTGACAGCAACACCTATCCTCGAGACCCTCGCGAAGGAATTCTCGATCCGTGCCGAAGCCGTGCGCAACGTCTTCGAGATGGTCGACGCCGGCCTGAGCGCACCCTTCATCGGACGCTTCCGCCGTGTCGCTTCCGACGGCCTCTCCGAGACCCATGTGCGGCGCCTGCAGTACCGACGGAGCGAGCTGGAAGAGCTCGACCGGCGGCGCGGGACGATCCTGCGCACCCTCGAGCGCGAAGAGGGCATCACCGAAGAACAGCTCGCACCGATCCAGCGCTGCATGGACCGCTTCGAGCTCGAAGACGAGTTCGTGCCGCACCGGCGCCCCGAGCCGGAGGTTCAGCTAGCCCTGGACCGCGGTCTCGGTGCCCTGGCCGACGCTCTCGTCGCGCCGATTCCCAGGTCCGAGCGTGTGGGCCGCGTCGAGGAAGGCGCGGCAGAGGACGCAGAGGCGCAGGCCGATCCGGACACCGCAACGGACGCCGACGCTCCCGCCGCGGGGGCGACGCCGGACGCGCCGGCTGCCGAACAGGCGCTGGACGCTCCGGCTGCTGAGGCCGCTCCCGAGGCACCCTCTACGGAGGCCGCTCCCGAACCGCCGGCTACGGACGCCGCTCCCGAGGCACCGGCTACGGGGGCCGTTCCCGAAGCACCGGCTGCGCAGGTCGCTCCCGAAGCACCGGCTGCGCAGGTCGCTCCTGAGGCGCCGGCTGCCGAAGCAGCGGCGGAAGCGCCGGCTGCTGAGCCGACGTCCGAAGCGTCCGTCGTCGAGCCCGTCGCCACGGGCGCGCCGTCGTCCGCTGCCGAGGGGAGCCCCACCGCGGCATCGCCCGCCGCTCCCCAGGCCAGAGTCGCGGCTGCAGCACCCGCCGCGGGTGACAGTGCGGCCATCGCCGGTCTGCCGGCTCGCATCGCGCTCACGCCCCAGCTCGTGCGCCTGTGCGAGCCCTTCGTCAACCCCGACAAGGGGATCCACACCGAGGCCGAAGCCCTGGCGGGCGCGGTGCGCATCCTCTCGGATCGGCTCGGTCGCAACCCGCGCCTGCGCGGCCTGGTGCGCAACCTGCTGCGCAAGCGCGGCAAGCTCGTCATCAAGCAGCTGGTCGAAGGCTCGAAGGCCGGACGCCACAAGCCGCTGTTGAAGATGAAGCAGACGGTGAAGCAGATTCAGGGCCATCGGCTTCTGGCCCTGCGCCAGGCTCAGAAGGAGCGCATCCTGACGACGGGGGTCGTGCTCGAGCCCCAGGTCGCCCTGCCCAAGGTGCGGGCCGCCCTGGGCAAGTACACGAACCCCGAGTTCGACGCGCTCTTGACCGAGATCGCGCGCCAGGCCCTGGCCGCGCGCCTGATCCCCGTGGTCGAGGCGGACGTGCGCCTCGAGCTGAAGGAGCGTGGCGACGCGGAGGCCCTGCGCTTCCTCTCCCAGCACCTGCGTCAGGTGCTCCTGACGCCGCCCCTGGGGCCCATGCCCGTGGCGGGCATCGACGTCAACGCACGCGGCGACTGGACGGTCGGCGTCCTCGCAGCCAACGGAGATGTGCTGCAGGTCGGGCGCGTCGACGTCCGCAAG
>JAJFFA010000385.1 GCA_021776885.1 Planctomycetota bacterium | reverse complement strand
TTCCTGGGCCAGTTCGCCCAGCGCTTTCCCGGGGGACCCAAGCTCTCCTTCGGGGACTGGTTCATCGGCTGGGCGCCGCTGGTGGTGCTCTTCGTGCCCGTGGCCTGGATCGTCCTGACGCGGGTCGTGCAGCGCGTCGAGGGCGGAGCGCCGAACGCGGGCGCCGAGCGCGTCGTGCGCGACGAGCGCGCGCGCCTGGGGCGGCTGAGCGCCCCCGAGCTGCGCATGTCGATCGTCTTCGGCGCCACCGCGCTGCTGTGGGTCACCCGCGCGGACCTGATCCTGGGCGACCTGCGCCTGCCCGGCTGGTCGCGCCTGTTCCTGGGGGCCGAGGCCGCCGATCCGGCCTGGTATCGGCTGCACAAGAACGACCTCTCCGACTCGACCGTGGCCACGGCCATGGCGCTCCTGTGCTTCGTCCTGCCGTCGGGGGCGCAGGCCGGGCGCGGCCGCTGGCTGATGGACTGGCGCACGGCCTCGCGCCTGCCCTGGGACGTTCTGCTGCTCCTCGGCGCGGGCTTCTGCATCGCCCACGGCTTCCGCGTCTCGGGCCTGGACGAGGTCCTGGGCAAGAGCCTCTCCGGGCTCTTTGCCGACCAGTCCCCGTGGCTCGTGGTGGCCGCGGTCGCGCTCTTCGTCAGCCTGCTGACGGAGCTGACCTCGAACACCGCCACCACCGCCGTCCTGCTGCCGGTGCTGGCCTCCGCGGCGATCGAGGGTGGCGTCAACCCACTGTTCGTGATGGCCCCGGCGACCCTGGCCGCCTCCGCCGCATTCATGCTGCCGGTGGCCACGCCGCCCAACGCGGTGGTCTTCTCGAGCGGCCGCATCCCCGTCCCGGCCATGGCGCGCGCGGGCTTCCTCTTGAACCTGATCACGGTGGCCCTGATCGTGCTGGTCTTCCAGCTCTGGGTGCGGCGCGTGTGGGGGATCGGCGTGGCGGTGCCCGACTGGGCCTCCGGTTCGTAGCATGGCGGCGCGTATGCGACAGCGTCCGGCCCTGTTCCTGCTCCTCTCCTGCTGCGCCTGCTCGGGCTTCAGCGCGGGTGACGAGCGCCCGGGGATCCCCCCGCGGCATCTCTTCCTGGTCACGGTGGGAGGCTTGCGTGCCGACCACACGTCGCTCTTCCTCTATCCCCGTCCGACCACCTGGACCGAGGTCGACGGCGGACTGGTCCAGGCCGGTCGTGCCCTCTCGATCGACGATCTGGGCGAGTCCGGTGTCGTCTTTGCCCGTGCCTTCGCACCGTCCGGGGATCCGTTGACTTCCCTGGCCAGCGTACTCACGGGGCGCTCGCCCCTGGAGACCGGCGTGCTGGCGGGCGAGCGCGCGCTGCGCCCGGATCTGCCGACCCTGGCCCGCAGCTTCGCTGCCGCCGGCTTCCGCTGCGCGGCCTTCGTCAGCGCGCCCGAGCCGCGCCTGGGACCCGGCTGGCGCGCCGGGTTCTCGACCTTCCTGCAGCTGCCGGATGACCCGGCCTGCGTGGGGCGCGCCATCGACTGGCTCGGACGTGAGGACCTGGGTGACGGCGGCGGCCGCTTCGTCTGGCTGCACCTGAACTCGCCGAGCTTTCCCTTCGAGCCCAAGCAGCTTCCGGGGCACGCGGAGAGGGGCGGCGCCATGGACTTCGCCCAGCGCTTCGCCGACCCCGCCTACGCGGGCGCAGCGGACGGGAGCGCGGCCTTCCGCGCCACGGGCGTCCCCCTCGATGAGGCGGACGAGCGCCACCTGGTCGCCCTCTACGACGGCGAAGTGGCCCAGACCAAGCACCTGCTCGAGTACCTGCTCGACTACTTCGTCTACGCCGGTGCCCCGACCTACGCCTTCGGTCGCACGGCCCTGGTCCTCGCGGGCACCAACGGCGTCGAGCTGTTCGAGCGCGGGACCCACGGCGATGCGGACCTGGCGGCGGACCCCGTGCTGCACGTGCCGCTCTTCCTGCGCCATCCGGACAGCCTGACCGGCCGTCGCATCCTCGAGGACGTGGTCGAGCTCGAGGACATCGCTGCGACGGCGCTCGACTGGTTCGGTCTCGAGGACTCGACACCGCAGCGCTCCCACTCCCTGCTCGAGTGGGCCGACGCCCCGCGCCCCCGGCAGCGCGGAGACCGGGGCGGCGACCGCCGCGCCTTCGCTGTCGTGGAGCTGGCCCAGGGCGAGCTGGCCTTCAGCCTGCGCGATCCCTCGTGGCGCCTCGTCTGGCGGCCCCAGGCTCCAGAGGGCGAGGCGCTGGCCCTCTACGACCAGGAGTACGATCGCTCTGCGCGGGACGACCTGGCGCGCGACCACCCCGGGCGCGTCGCGGCCATGCAGGCCGAGCTGCGCGCCTGGCTCGCGTCCCTCGACCTGGCCCCGGACGTGGCGCTGCGCGCGCTGGTGCCCGAGTGAGTGCCCGTTCCCTCGCCGCCCTCGTGCTCCTGTGCGCCGTGGGAGCGGCCCTCGCGTCCCGCGGCGTGGGGCTCACAGCGGCGCTGCTGCCCTGGTTCGGCCTGCCGCTGCTCGTCGCGGGCGCGGCCTTCCCCCTGCTCGTCCTGCGCGCGCCGGACGAGTCGTCCGGGCTGAAGCTCGCCTACTTCTCGGCCAGCGCGTCGCCTGCGCTGTTGATCGGGTTCTACGGCCTGGCGCGCGCCGCGTTGCCGCACGCGTCAGCCCTGGCCGCCGCCTTCACGCTGGTCGCCGTGGGCGCCCTCCTTTCCCTGGCTCTCCTGGGGCGGCGCCGGCCGCGCATAGGCCTCGTGCGCGATGCCTCGAGCGCCCTCTCGGTCGTCCTGGCCCTGGGCGCCGCGGCCTGCGTCGCCGCCGCGCTCTTCGGCCACGGCAGCGGCCCGCGCCTCGCCGACGCAGGCGTCGTGTGGCACGCGGGGGTGGTCGAGGCCTTGATGCGCCCTGAGCCCCTCGAGAATCCATGGCTGGCGGGTGCCGCCCT
>JAJFFA010000384.1 GCA_021776885.1 Planctomycetota bacterium | reverse complement strand
CCGAGTGGCAGTCGGCGAACTCGACGATCTCGGACACGTCGAGGATGCCGCCGGTCAGGAGCCGGCTGTGCCAGAACGAGGCCCAGCCCTCGTTCATGATCTTGGTCATGCGCTGCGGCATGAAGTAGTAGGCCTCGGCGCGCACCATGCTGAGGATGTCGCGCTGCCAGGGCTCGACCGGCGCCTCCTCGGCCAGGAACCCGAGCACGTCGTAGGTGGGCAGGCGCGAGGCGCGCACCTCGCCCGCCGGGGGCGTGTCGAGGGTGCTGCCCAGCACCGCCTCGAGGGAGCGGCGAGCGCGCTCGATGTGACCCAGGCTGGAGGCGTTGGGCACCGAGCGCTGGCTCTCGCGCAGGGGCAGGTAGGGGTCGACCAGGGTGTCGAGGGAGAGGGCCAGGTCGAGGAAGCGCTCGACGCGCTCCTGGCCCTGGATGTCGATCATGCGGCGGATGCGCTCGGCGTGGCGCTGCATGACCTCGACCATCTTGCGCTCGGTGGGCGAGAACCAGACGTTGTGCTTGAAGAAGTCGGCGTGCCCGAAGACGTGGGCCATGACCAGCTTCTGCTCCATCAGGGAGTTGGAGCGCACCAGGTAGGCGTAGGTCGGGTCGTTGTTGATGACCAGCTCGTAGATCTTCGACAGGCCGTAGCGGCGGCCCTTCTCGAGCCGCTCGTAGTCCATGCCGAAGCGCCACGAGGGGTAGCGCACGGGGAAGCCGCCGTAGGCCGCGACGGCGTTGACGTCGCGCGCGTCCAGCATCTGGAACACGACCTCGAAGAAGTCGAGCCCCGAGTCGCGTGCGATGCCCTCGATCTCGACCGACTGCTCGGCCAGGGTAGGCGTCAGGGAGACTCCGGAGACCATGCTGTCACCTCCCCTTCCCGAGGAACGAGCGGATCGAGTCGGGGATCTCCTCGCGACTGTTCACGGCGGAGGTGACCAGGCGCTCGTCCTCGGCCAGGACGTTCTCCAGGTCCTTCTTGAACTGGCCCGAGCCGTAGGCGCTCTTGACCTGCCCGTAGCAGAACTGGTTGACGCGCGGCAGGATCTCGTCGGACAACAGGTTCACGCAGCGCTCGGTATCGCGTGCACTCCAGTTGTCGCCGTCGGAGTAGTGGAAGGGGTAGATGTTCCAGTTCTCGGGGCGGTACTTCTCGCGGATCAGCTTCAGGCACAGCTCGTAGGCCGAGGAGATCTTCGTGCCCCCCGACTCACGCAAGTGGAAGAAGGCGTCGTGGTCGACGACCTTGGCCACCGCGTCGTGGACGATGTAGACGATCTCGATCGCCTGATACTGGCTGCGCAGCCAGGTGTCGATCCAGAAGGCCTTGATGCGCACGATGTCCTTCTGCTCGCGTCCCATGGAGCCCGAGACGTCCATCATGTGGAAGATCACGGCGGAGGACTCGGGCTGGGGCGAGGTGCGTCGGGCACGGTAGCGCTCGTCCTCGCGGATCGGAATCACCCGCGGTTGGCTCGGATCCCAGTCGCCCGAGGCGATGGTGCGCTTGAGCGCGCGGCGGAAGGTGCGCCGGAAGTGGCGCAGGGACTGGGGCCCCGTGGTGCGCAGCCCGGTGTAGCGTCCGCCCTCGGCCGAGAGCTGCTTCTTGCCCCGCGGCTGGATGTCGGGCAGCTCGAGTTCCTGCCCCAGCATCTCGGCCAGCTCGGCCAGCTCGACCTCGACCTCGAGGATGTGGCGTCCCTCCTGGTCCCCGGCCGTCCCGCTGCCCTCGCCCTCTTGCCCCTCGCCGTCCATGGGCTCGCCGTCTTCCCCGGAGCCCTGGCCCACGCCCTTGCCCTTGTTGTCGCCGTAGCGAAAGCGCGGCAGCTCGATCTGGGGCACCGGGATCGAGATCGACTTCTTGCCTTGCCGGCCCAGGAGCTCGGAGGTCGAGAGGTAGCGCCGCAGGTCCTGGCGCAGCTTGCCGCGCACGATGTCACGGAAGCGCGCCCGATCGCGCTCCATGCGGTAGACCTCGCTGCCCATGACCTAGGCCGCCGACACTTCCGAGCCGCCGCTCTCTTCGGACTCGGCGTGGGCGAAGAGGTTCGCCACGTCGTTCAGGACCTCGGTGGCGCTCAGCTCGTCGTAGCCGAACTGGCGCATCAGACGGTCGCGGATCACCGCGATCTTCTCCTGCGTGTCGGGGTCGACGACGGTCGAGACCAGGCTGGTCAGCTGGATCGAGTCGCGCCGGTCGTCGAACATCTTCAGCTCGAGGGCGCGGGTCAGGCGCTTGTTCTCGCGGTAGTCGAAGGTCTTGCCCTCGAGGTGGATCGCCGCGATGTAGTTCATCAGCTCGTGGCGGAAGTCGTCCTTGCGCGACTCGGGGATATCGATCTTCTCCTCGATCGAGCGCATGATGCGCTCGTCCGGATCGCGCGAGGCGCCGTCCATGCCCACCACCTTCTCGCGTGTCGTGTAGGCGCGCACGTTGTCCAGGTACTTCGAGCACAGCCGATCGATGGCCTCGCGGTCGGCGGCGATGGCCACCTGCACCTCGTGCTTGATGACCTCCTCGTACTCCTCGCGGGCGATGGCGACGAGCTCGAGGTAGCGCTTCTTGATCTCGTCGCCGGCCACCATCGAGTGGTGCTTGAGCCCCTCCTCCAGCGAGGACAGGACGTCGCGCGGCGTGACCGTGGGTCGCTCGGAGACCAGGCAGGCGGCGATGCGATCCTGGACGTAGCGCGGGCTGATGCCCTCCATGCCCTCGCGCTCAGCGCTGGCACGCATGTCCTTGACCTGCTCCGAGCTGAAGCCCGCCACCTCGCCGCCGTCGTAGAGGCGCGCCTTCTGCATCAGGGTCAGGTTCGGGTGGCTGGGCTCCTCGAGGCGCGTCAGCACCGACCACAGGGAAGCGATCTCGAGGGTGTGCGGCGCGATGCCGCGCCCCGGAGCGCCGCGCGTGCCGTAGCGCCGACGGTAGATCTCGACCTCGTCGCAGATGCGCAGGTTGTAGGGAATGTCGATCTTGATGGTGCGGTCGCGGAAGGCCTCCATCAGCTCGTTGTTCTGCAGCTTGCGGTACTCGGGCTCGTTGGTGTGCCCCAGGATCACCTCGTCGATCGACGTCTGCTGGAACTTCTTGGGCTTGATCATGTGCTCCTGGGTCGCACCCAGGAGGTCGTACAGGAAGGCCACGTCCAGCTTGAGCACCTCGACGAACTCGAGCAGGCCGCGGTTCGCGACGTTGAACTCGCCGTCGAAGTTGAAGGCGCGCGGATCGGAGTCCGAGCCGTACTCGGCGATCTTGCGGTAGTTCAGGTCCCCGGTCAGCTCGGTGGAGTCCTGGTTCTTCTCGTCCTTGGGCTGGAAGGTGCCGATGCCGACACGATCCTTCTCCGAGAACACGAAGCGCCGCACGCGCACGTGCTCGAGCACGCGCTCGAAGTCGCCCTCGTAGCGCTTCATCAGGGTGTCGTAGTAGAAGCGCGAGACCGGGTCGAGCTCGCCGTCGATGCGCAGGCGGTACTCGCGCCGGTTCTTCGCGTTGAGCCGCTCCTCGAAGCTGCTGCGCAGGCCCTCGGGCACCAGCAGCAGGGGCGACTGGTTCATGGGCGAGGGAATACGCTCGCCGTCGATGTCCCACGAGAAGGTGTAGATCGAGCCCGCGTCCGTACGCGTGTACTGCTCGAGCCCCTTCTTGAGCAGGCGCGAGATGGTGCTCTTCGAGGAGCCCACCGGCCCGTGCAGCAGCACGATGCGCCGCTCGGGGCCCAGCGCCCGGGCCCCCGCGCGGAACACGTTGACCAGCTGGGCGAGGGGCTCGTCCAGGCCGTAGACGGCGTCCTGGCCCTGCGTGAACGGGTCGTCGAAGATCCTCCAGCGCCGCACCCCGCCGCGCGGCTCCGCGTCCACGAAACCGTGGCTCTCGATCATGTCGATCAGGCGCTGCCAGGCGTTACGCGCCAGCCCCGGATCGGCCCCCACCCGGTCCAGGAAGTCGCGCAAGCTGCCCTCCCAGTTCAGGTCGCGGTGCTGCTCCTGTTCCCGGTTGTCCTGGAGCAGGTCGTAGAGGGAGGCATTCGAGTCGCGCGTCGGATCAGTCATTGGGGGCGCATCGGGGCGATGGACATCCCCGTGGCCGGCGCTCTGGCTCGTGCCTGCGCCAACCTGACGGGGACGCCCGAAGGGGCGTGGGAACGACCTGGTAGAGATCGGAACGACCGCGCGATGACCTGAGCAGGGGCTCGCACGGGCGTGTCAGGCGCAAGACGCCGGGGTTCCTGTAGGCCCGGAAAGGCCGATTGGAACCCTCTGGGGCGGCCACGGGTTGCCTCAGCCGCTGCGCCGGGTTGCAACCCGCCTGCGGCCCCTGACCTGACCCTGCGCTATCCTCGGGGCATGCTCGACCGGATCCACGACCTCAGCGCCAGCCTCTGCCCCGCCCTTGCCCTGCTCGTCTTCGGCGCCGGGGCCGCGTGCAGCGCCAGCGCCCCCCAGCCGCCCTCGATGCCCCCGCCCTTCGACGCCGCGCGGGCCTGGAACGACCTCGTCACGGTGGTCGGCTTCGGTCCGCGGCCGGTGGGCAGCGAGACCCTCGAGCGCACCTTTGCCTACATCGAGGGCGAGCTGCGCGAGGCCGGGCTTTCGCCGCAGCGCGAACCCTTCCGCGCGACGACGCCCCTGGGCGAGTTCGACATGCGCAACGTGTACGCCGACCTCGAGGGCCAGCCCAGGGACGGCGAGCCGGCACCCGTCGTGATCCTCGCCGGACACGTCGACACGAAGCTCTACGACTTCGAGTTCGTCGGCGCCAACGACGGCGGCTCTTCGACCGCCGTCATGCTCGAGCTGGCCCGGGCCCTCGCCGCAAGCGGGCCGCACCCCTTGACCTACCGCTTCCTCTTCCTCGACGGCGAGGAGGCCACGCGCCCGACCTGGTTCGGCGAGGACAACACCTACGGTTCGCGGCACCACGCCCAGCAGCTGCTCCAGGGCGACCTCTACGACCGGGTTCGCGCCCTGGTCCTGGTCGACCTCGTCGGCGACCGCGACCTGAAGCTGACGCGCGACACGAACTCCGACGCCGACCTATCGCGCCTGTTCTTCGAGTCCGCCCGCGAGCTGGGCCTGGGCAAGCACGTCGGGGGTCGCAGCGTGGCCGTCAAGGACGACCACCTCGCGTTCCTGGCCGTGGGCATCCCCAGCGTCGACCTGATCGACCTCGACTATGGCCCGGGGAACTCGTGGTGGCACTCGCGCGAGGACACCCTGGACAAGGTCTCGCAGGACAGTCTCGGCATCGTCGGCCGCATCGTCCTGGCCGGCCTCGAGCGCCTGGAGTCCCAGGCCTCGGGAGCGCGCTAGTCCGGGCACCTGTGTCCGGGTTCGGCGCTACTCCAGCTCGATCACGAGCTCGCCGCTGACCGCGCGGGGTGAACGCGCCTCGAGCTCCAGGCGCGAGGTCTCGTAGCCACTCACCAGGAGCCGCACACGGCGCGCCTCGCCCCCGGCCAGGGGCCCGATGAACAGGCGGCTCGGGTCGCGCAGCGGCTCGGCGATGGTGGCCACGCCGCGCTCCTCCCCGAGCAGCGGGTCGTGGGGCACCGCGATCGAGGCCGCCAGGACGCTGGCCCCGTTGACCACCAGGCGCACGCCATCGGAGGGACGCACCAGCTCGCCGGCGCCGCGCGCCGTCGAGAGCCGCGCGTCGTTCGCAACGAGGACGTCCAGGCGCCAGGTGCCCGCCCCCAGGCGCTCGACCTGGGCCACGCGCAGCGAGAGGTGTGGCGCGAGCCCCACCAGCTCCTCGACGGAGCGCGGCGTGGCGGCCAGGGAGAGCTCGACCAGGGGCAGGCCCAGGCCACGCATCAGGAAGGCGTCGAAGCTGCCCCCCAGGGCGGACTCGGGCGCGACGATGGCGAGCCCACCGGCGAACTCCGCCCGGGGCGCGGCCTCGGACACCTCGATGGCCAGGACCAGGTCGTCCCGTGCCAGGAGGAAGTCGGCCAGGGCCGCGCTCTCGGGAGCGCACAGGGGATACACCCCGGGGCTGCGCGGACCGGCGAGCCAGGGTGTCCAGTCGATCGGGAAGTTGCGCGCCAGGAGCAGCGGCGTCTCACCCGCGGAGCGCAGACCATCGGGGCGCGGTTCGGGGATCGCGATCACGCGCGTCGAACCGAGGGGCGAAGAGCCCTCGCTCTGCGCCGACCACTCGAGGATCTCGACCAGCCGCTCGAGCACCGCGCGCTCCGCGCGCTGGCCGCCCTCGAGGTCGGGGAAGAGCAGCACCGCCGGCGCCCCGGAGCTGGCGCTGGCGGTGTCGCCGACCACCGCGGCCAGGATCGGACGTCCCTCGCTCGAACGACCCAGCTCGCGCAGCGTCAGGTGCCGCGGGTGGCGAGCGCGCAGCTCACCCAGGATCGCGGCCAGGTCCTGCGGCTCGCCCGACGCCGTCGGGCGCCCCTCGAACTGGGCCGAAGCGGGTGCGGCACAGACCGCGGCCAGAAGCAAGGCCCGGGCCAGGAAGCGGGAGTGGGCGCGGCCCTTCATCGGCCGACCTCGCGCTCGACGGGGGCCGCGGCGGGCGCGTCCGCGGAGAGCACCAGGGACAGGCCGTCGGGCGCGAACAGGATCCACTCGTGGGTGCGGCTGCGACCTCCGCCCGGGATGACACCCAGCTCCGTCTCGCGCTCGCCGAACAGGACCCGTGCACCGGCACGCTCGCGCAGCATGAGCCGCGCGCCGGCACGCTTGCCCGAGGCGCGCCCGGCCACGGAGAGGGAGCTGGGCAGAGCGCCCTCGTTGGCCACGCTGGAGCGCACACGCATCAGGCCCTCCCCCATGTCGAGCACCTCGACGGTGATGTTCAGCGCGGGCAGAGCGTCGAGCACGCGCTGCAGGAAGCGGTCGACGCCATCCAGCGCCTCCGCGAGCTGGTCGTCGGGGGGGTTGCGTATCGTGCGTGGCAGGAAGCCGCCGATCAGAGCGCGCTGTCCGGCTCCGATCTCGACCGAGTGCCAGTCCACGAAGCCGATGCCCCCGCGCTCGTCGTCGAGCCACGGGATCCAGGGGCGCACGGCCGCCTCGGGCCGACGCCCCGCTGTCCACGAGTCATCGAGGGGATCGCGGGGAATGAAGGGCATGCCCGGGCGCACGGTCGCACCGGCGGGGCGGCCAAAGGAGGCGGCGGGCCCAGGGCTGCGTCGGGGCGCAGGGGGGTCCTCGCTACGCTGGGGCAGGGGGCGCCTCTCACCCTCGCGGGCGTCGAGCAACGCGCTCGTCGGCGGCCCCCAGGCAGCCACCTCCAGGGCCAGCCCCCCGGTCACCGCGTAGACCCAGTCCAGGAATGCACCCGGTCGCTCGACGCCGCGCGCCTCACGCAGAGTCAGGGCTCCTCCGGGGGCGTCCGGCTCCGGCCGCATTCGGTCCCACGACCAGCCACGCGCCAGGGCGGCGAACGCCTCGCGGTCACTGTCCGCTGGCCAGGGCACGCCGTCGCTCCCTCCAGGTCGAGCGATCTCACCGTGGTTGCCCTGGAAGGCGAGCACACAGATCGTGTTCCGCTCCAGCACCAGGTCGGCCAGAGCCCGGGCCACGGGTTCGGCCAGGGGCAGGACCCCGGAGCGATCGACCGAGCGCACGCCGCGCCATCCGACGGGGAAGGAGAGGTCGAGCTCCACGCCTCCGGTCGCGTCCTCGTTGAAGCGGCCGTCGCCGTCGTCGTCCAGTCCCTCGAGGACGCGCCGATAGCGCGGCGCGTCCCCGGAGCGGGCGGGCGCCAGGAAGCGCGGATCCCCGGCCCGGGCCCAGGGGCCCTCGGGATCTTCCAGCAGCATCTCGAGCAGGAAGCCGTCGCCGTCGAGATCCTCGGGCGGGTCCTCGTCGAGGGAGCCGTCGCCGTCGTCATCGAAGGGTCGTGCGTTGCGCCCGTCCGCGGCCGAGCCGCGCCGCGTGCCGCCGCGCGCCGCGTCGAGGGTCGCCTCCAGGCCGTCGGGGGAGGCCCAGGGAACGACGACGAAGGCCAGGTCGCCGCGCACGCGGTCCAGGTCGTCGAGCAGGCCGCGGCACACGGAGAGCACGGCCTCGCTGCCGGCCAGGGAGACCCCGTCGAGCCCTCCGACGAGGAACACCGTCGGGCGCTCCTCGAGGGGTCGGTCGGGCACGCCGCGCGCGCCGAACTCGATCGCGGGCACGGGACGCCCGCCCGCCGAGCTGGGCAGGCTGACCCAGCGCACCCGTCCGCGTGAGGCCAGGGTCCATTGCTCGAGCAGCTCGCGCACCTCGTCCCCGTTGTGGTAGCGGGCCTCGTAGGGCGCATAGCCTGGCGGCGCCTCGCCCTCGTTGGGAGGCACCTGGGCCAGGGCCAGGGCGCCCAGACCGAGAACCCACCCCAAG
>JAJFFA010000383.1 GCA_021776885.1 Planctomycetota bacterium | reverse complement strand
GCGCACGCGCCGCAGCGCCGAGGCCCTCGAGCACGCCAGCGAAGCGGTGCGCATCGCCCCGGGTGTGGCCCAGGCCCAGCTGGCCCTGGGCCGCGTGCAGATCGCCGAGGGGCAGTTCGACGCCGCCCAGAGGTCCCTGACCGAAGCCACGCGCCTCGACCCGGAGAACCTCAAGGCCTGGACCCACCTGGGCGAGGTGTGCCTCTTCATCGAACACTTCGCGGAGGCCCGGCGGGTCTACGTGCACCTGGCGCAGATCCTTCCCAAGGAGCTCTTCGTGCACCTCAACCGGGCCCGGGCCGAGCTGGGCCTGGGCGATCGAGCCGCCGCGCGGGCCGCCCTCGACGCGGCGACGCGCCTCGCGCCCACGCACCCGAAGGTCGAGGCCCTGCGCCGGGAGCTGGCGGGCGGGTGAGGGTGTGCGGCAGCCTGACCCTGGCGCGGGTCGCGCCCCCGGTCCTGATGGCCGCCTACGGCCTGGGCGCCTGCGGCGGCGCGGACGCGCCCGGCGAACGCGCCTGGTTCGTCGAGGGCGCGGCGAAGTCGGGGCTCGTCTTCGAGCACGCCATCGGCCCGCGGCGCCACTTCTCGCCCGAGAACATCGGCAGCGGAGTGTGCGTCCTCGACTTCGACGGGGACGGCGCCCTCGACCTCTACCTGGTCCAGAGTGGCGACCTGGCTGCCGGCGCCGACGCCCCGAGCGGCAGCCGCCTGTTCAAGAACCAGGGCGACGGCAGCTTCCGCGACGTGACCGAAGCCGCCGGGGTCGCGGGCACGGGCTACGGCATGGGCTGCGCCTGCGGCGACTACGACGGAGACGGCGACACCGACCTGTTCGTCTCCAACCTGGAGCTGGACAGCCTGTACCGCAACGAGGGCGACGGGCGCTTCAGCGACGTCAGCCGCGAGGCCGGGCTCGACGCGCGCAACTGGAGCGCCGGCGCCACCTTCCTCGACTTCGACGACGACGGCGATCTGGACCTCTTCGTCACGGGCTATCACCGCTGGAGCGAGGCCACGAACATCCCCGCGCGGCTTCCGGGGGGACGCGAGACCTACGCCAACCCCGCCGACTACCGCGCTCCCCTGCCCGACAGCCTGTACGAGAACCAGGGCGACGGACGCTTCGTCGACATCAGCGAGGCGGCGGGCCTGCGCGCCGCCTTCGGCAATGGCCTGGGGGTCGTGGCCGGGGACTTCGACGGCGACGGCGACCTCGACCTGTACGTGGCCAACGACGGCACTCCCAACCAGCTCTGGATCAACGCCGGACCCGACGCGACGCCGCGCTTCGAGGACCGCGCCCTGGCCCTGGGCTGCGCCGTGAACTCGAGCGGCAGCCCCGAGGCCGGCATGGGGCTCGAGGCCTTCGATCCCGACGGCGACGGCGACCTCGACTTCCTGCTCTCGCACCTGCGCGGCGAGACGAACACGCTCTACGAGAACGGTGGCCAGTGGTTCAGCGACACCACGGCGCGCTCGGGCCTGGGTGCGGCCAGCCTCGAGTTCACGGGCTTCGGACTGTGCGTCGCCGACTTCGACCAGGATGGGGTGCAGGACGTGTACGTCGCCAACGGGCGCGTGGTCTGGGTCGACCCGGTTGCCTCCGAGGCCGACCCCCATGCCGAGCCCAACCTGGTCTTCCGCGGCCTCGGCGGCCGCTTCGAAGTGGCCACGCCACAGGGCGGGACCGAGCCCGCCCTGGTGCACACCTCGCGCGGCGCGGCCCTGGGCGACTTCGACGCCGACGGCGACCTGGACCTGTGCGTCTCGAACAACGCGGGACCCGCGTACCTGCTCGAGAACGTCGCGGCCGCGGGTCACGGCGTGCTCTTCTCCGTCCTGGACGCGCGCGGCCGCGAGGCCTTGCACGCGCGTCTGTCCATCGAGGCGGGGGGCGTGCGGCAGACGCGGCAGGTGCAGCGTGCGGGCTCGTACCTCTCGAGCCACGACGTGCGCGTGCACTTCGGACTGGGTGAAGCGACCCGGGTCGAGCGCGTGCTCGTCACCTGGCGCGACGGGGCACGCGAGGCCTTCGGGCCCTTCGACGCGGACCGCGTGCACACCCTGCAGCAGGGCCACGGGCGTGGGGACGAGCGAGGCGCCACGCGCGAGCGCTGACCCGCCCTGCTCCTGGCAAGCCGACGGGAGACTAGACTCGGGCCATGACCGCCGCCCTGGCTCTGGTCCTCCTCGCCTTCCCGTTCGTGGCGCACGTGCCCGCGCCGCAGTCCCCCGGCGAGCGGGTTCCGGGCCGCCTCGAGCTGCAGGAGCTGCAGCTCGAGAACGGCGAGACGGTCCTCTCCGGGACCTACGACGTGTGGGAGAAGCGCAGCGCGCGCCAGGGCCGCGTCCTGTCCCTGGCCGTCGCCGTCCTGCCCGCGCGCAGCGCCGACCCGCGCCCGGACCCGGTGGTCCTGATCGCCGGTGGACCCGGGCAGGGTGGGACCGCCATCCGCTACTGGCGCGACTCGTGGATGCGTGACGAGCACGACCTGGTGCTCTTCGACCAGCGCGGCACAGGCCGCTCGAACCCCCTGCACTGCGAGCTGTCGGAGGGCCCCGAGGACGTGCAGTCCCTGCTCGACCCGATCTTCCAGCCCGAACGCTTCCGCGCCTGCCTCGACACGCTGCGCGGGCGCGCCGACCTGACCCAGTACTCGACGCCGATCGCGATGGACGATCTCGACGAGCTGCTCACGGCCCTCGGCTACGGCGAGGTCAACCTGGTCGGGGGCTCCTACGGCACGCGCGCCGCCCTCGTCTTCCTGCGCCGCCACGGACAGCGGGTGCGCACGGCGACCCTGACGGGCGTCGCGCCCCTGGCCTTCAGGAACCCCCTCTTCCATGCGCGCGGGGCGCAGCTGGCCCTCGAGCGAACCCTCGCCGCCTGCGCCGCAGACCCGGACTGCGCCGCCGCCTTTCCCGATCTCGAACGCGAGACGAACGAGGTCTTCGAGCGCCTGCGCCGGGCTCCGGCGCGGGTCGAGGGCCTGGCGACGCGCAGCGGCACGCCGGTCAGCCTGACCCTCGACGCCGTCGCCTTCGGCGAGGCCCTGCGCATCCTGATGTACCGCACAGCGGGCACCCGCGGCACGCCCTTCGCCCTGCACGAGGCGTTCGTAGGCCGCTACGAAGAGCTGCTCGCCCTCGGGCTGGCCTCCGCCCGCGGTGTGCGCGAGAGCCTGGCCTTCGGGATGCTGCTCAGCGTCACCTGCGCCGAGGACCTGGCGCGCATCGAGGAGCGCGAGATCGAGGTCGCCACGCGCGGGACCTTCCTCGGTGCGTCGCGCGTCCGTGAGCAGCGCGCGGTGTGCGCCTTCTGGCCCCAGGGCGAGCTGCCCGAGAACTACGGCGATCCGGTCGAGAGCGACGTCCCCGTGCTGCTGCTCTCGGGGCGCTTCGACCCGGTCACGCCGCCCGAGTGCGCGAGCGAGGCCGCGCGCCACCTCGCGAACAGCCTGCACCTCGTCTTCCCCGCGGCCCACGGGGTCGGCGGCCCGTGTGTGGACGGTCTGCGAGCCGAGTTCCTGCGCGAGGGCTCGACCGCCGACCTGGACACCTCCTGCGTCGCCGAGGCGAGCCTGGGCGCCTTCCGACTGCGCTGAGCCCTACCCCCACCCACGGCCTCACGGCGGCCCTGGGTCTATGTGCAAACATTTATGCACTCAGCCTGGCAGAATCACGCCGCGGACACGGAGATCACGGAAGCGATGCTCCAGCTCAACGCCCTCCTGCTGCTCGTTTCCCACTCCCCGCTCCCCCAGGGCCCGGCGCCCTCCGCAGACCCATGCTCACCCGACCCGGCGCTGAGGGCCTGGCACGCGGAAGCCGCCGAGCGCGCCCGGACGGCCCGGGCCGAGGAGCGCGCCGTCGAACCCGGCGACGACGGCTGGCTGTTCCTGGCCAGCGAGCTGGGGTCCATGGCGAGCCCGCCGCCAGCGGACTGGTCCGCGAGCCCCGTGTTCGAGGCCGTGCTCGACTTCCACACCCAGCTGGCCTCCGTCGGGGTGCGCCTGCTCTTCGTTCCCGTCCCGGCCAAGGCGGCCCTGGAGGCACGCCACCTGGGCCTCGACGCGCCCGTCCCCGAGGGCCGCCTCGACCCCTGCCTGCGCCAGCTCTACGACGCCCTCGAGGCGCGCGGCGTCGAGCTGCTCGACCTGGCCCCCGACTTCGCCGCGGCGCGCGGGGACGCGCCCCTGTACTGCCGCACCGACACCCACTGGACCAGCGCGACCTCCCTGCGCGCGGCCCGCGCCATCGCGACGCGCATCGAGGAGCGGGGCTGGCTGACGCAGAGCGCGCGCGTCGACTACGTCCTCGGCGAGTCGGTCCTCGAGCTCCGCGGTGACCTGGCGCGGCGCTCGGGCTCGGCCCAGAGCGAGCGCATCCTGCTGGCGACGGTGAGCGACCCGCGCAGCGGCGCCCCGCCCGCTCCCGAGCGCACGAGTCCCCTGCTGCTCCTGGGCGACAGCCACGTGCTGGTCTTCCACGACCCCGCACTCTTCGCCCGCGGCGCGGGCCTGCCCGACCACCTGACCCAGGCCCTCGGCCGTCCCGTCGACCCCATCGGCATCCGCGGCTCGGGCGCGGGGGCGACCCGCGCTGCGGTGGCGCGCCGGCGCGACCGGCTGGCGGGCAAGCAGGTCGTGGTCTGGGTGCTGTCCGTGCGCGAGCTGACCGACCCCGGCCTGTGGCGCAAGATCGACGTCCTCGGGAGTGCCCGATGAAGACCCGTACCTGGATCCTGGTCCCGTCCCTGCTCGGCGCCCTAGTCGCCGCCCGCTGCGCCTTCGCGACCGCCGCCGATCGGCTGCAGAACCCCGACGCGCCCCTCTCCCCCACCGACC
>JAJFFA010000382.1 GCA_021776885.1 Planctomycetota bacterium | reverse complement strand
AGCCGCCCTCGTCCGCGCCGATGCCGTCGGCCTTGGCCGTGATGCGGAACTGGGTGTAGCCTTCGCCACCCGAGCCCGAGGCCAGGATCGACTTGACCTCCGAGGACTCGCCGATCAGCCCGGGGATCTCGCGCACCTTCGAGCGCATCGTGCCCACGTCCTGCGGGCTCTCGGTGCGCACCGTCATGGTCACGCCGCCCAGGAAGTCGATGCCCAGCTTCTGCTTGTCGGGGATCGAGATGAAGAGCGCGAGCCCGGCCAGGATGACGACCACGGAGCCCGTCAGGCAGGCCTTGCCCTTCTTGACGAAGGCGTAGCTGGTGTCGCCGATGATCTGCATCATCGGGAACTTGTCGACGCCCTTCTCGATCGAGAGGTGCACCAGGAGGCGCGTGATGAACAGCGCCGAGAACATCGACGTGATGATGCCGATGGACAGGGTGGCCGCGAAGCCGCGCACGGGGCCCGTGCCGAACTTGTAGAGGATCAGGGCCGTGATCAGCGTCGTCAGGTTGGCGTCGACGATGGTCGAGAGCGCGTTGGCGAAGCCGTCCTTGGCGGCCTGGGCCGGCTTGCGCCCGCGCTTGGCCTCCTCGCGGATGCGCTCGTAGATCAGGATGTTGGCGTCGACCGCCATGCCGACCGTGAGCAGGATGCCGGCCACGCCGGGCAGGGTCAGGGTGGCCTGCAGGAAGGCCAGCGCGCCCGTCATCAGGATCAGGTTGGCGATCAGGCTGAGCGCGCCGAACGTGCCCAGGCGGCGGTAGTAGACGACGATGAAGATCAGCACGCCGAGCAGGGCGATGCCGCAGGACAGGGCGCCGCGCCTGACGTAGTCGTCACCCAAGGTCGCGCCGACGCGTTCGCGGTACTCGAGCTCGGGTTTGATCTTGAGCGAGCCCGAGCGCAGGATCGTGACCAGGTCCTGGACGTCCTCGAAGGTGAAGCCGCCGGCGCCACCCATGATGATCCCGCGCCCGGGCAGGCGTGAGTTGATGTTCGGGAAGGTCGCGATCTCACCGTTGATCACGATCGCCATGCGCTCGCCCTCGTGCTCGCCGGTGAAGTCACCGAAGGCGTCGCGCGTGGCCGAGGACATCTGGAAGCCGACGGCCGGGTAGCCCAGCTCGTCCTGGCTGGGGAAGACCGCCTGCAGGTCCTCGCCAGTGAAGCGCCATTTCTCGTTGTCCTCGACGATCAGCGCCTCGACGCGGTCCTGCAGCAGGCTGCCGGGGCGCTCCGCCTCGGAGTAGGCCGACCACTTGAGGCGCTCGGCCGGACCGCCCTCGGCGAAGGGCAGGCGGTTGAAGCCCGAGAGGGTGTCGCGCTCGTCCTGGTCGGCGTGGTCCGTGATCCACTGGGTCAGCTTGGCACGCTCGCTGACCAGGTCCGTGCCGCTGCTGATCAGGTCCGAGTTCTGGGCCGCGATGTGGAAGTTCAGGTCGCCGACGTTCTCGATCAGCTCCTGCCACGGGTCGGCGTTGACCAGGGTCACGCTGGCGCCGGCCGCGTGGGTCGCGCGCTCGGTGCCCAGGACGCCGCGGGCCACCTGGCGCAGGGTGTTCACGACGCGCGTGCGGTAGCGCATCTTCTCGCCGCCGATCTCGATCACGCCGCCGCTCGAGGGGAAGCCGTCGAGGACCTCCTTCTCGCCATCGAGGGTCAGGGTGCCCGCGTTGTTCAGGGCTTCGGCGGAGAGGGTCGTGCTGATGTCGCGGCGGATCTCGGAGGCAGCCCCCGGGATCTCGATCACGATCTCGCGCTCACCCTCGGGGCGCACCACCGGCTCGCGCACGCCCTGGGGGTCGATGCGCTCCTTGATGATGCCGATCATCTGCTCGATCAGCGCTCGCGGGTTGGAGTACTCCGCCTGGGTGATGAGGCCCTCCTCGAGGGCCTCTTCCAGGGGCAAGCTGTACACCAGTCGCGTTCCGCCCTGCAGGTCGAGGCCCAGGCGGAACCCGGCGATCGAGAGCGACAGGACCGCGGCGGCGAGCAGGACGAAGACCAGGGTGACCTTGCGGCCGACGTTCTGAACCATGGGAATACAGCGACTCGGGCGTTTTGGGGGGTGGCGTCGGCGGGGAGCGCGGGGGGCGGCTTACGACTCGACCGCAGCACCCTGGTCGGGTGCGGAGGTCTCTTCCGCGGCGTTGGCGGCGTCGGACATCGCCTGGCGGCGAGCCTTCTCCTCCAGCCGGTCGCGGCGCACCTTCTCGCCCAGGAGCTCCTTGACGCGGGTCTTCTTGCCGACGCGGTCGCGCAGGTAGAAGAGCTTGGCGCGACGCACGTCGCCACGGCGCGTGACGACCATGTCCTTCACGCGCGGGCCGTGGATGGGGAAGGTGCGCTCGACGCCCTCACCTTGAACGATGCGGCGGACCTTGACTGTGCGCCGCAGACCGCGGCCGGCGAGCGCGATGATCGTGCCGACGAAGAGCTGCACGCGTTCCTTGTCGCCCTCCGAGATCAGGTAGTGCACCTCGACCGTGTCGCCCACACGCACAGTGGGGAGGTCCGTCTTGCCGAGCTCTCGTTCGATTTGGTCCAGTAGATCCATCGGTCGGTCAGGAACCCTCGCGGGTTCCTCCTCCAGGCAAAGGGCGCCGGCCATCGGATGCCGGGTCGCCTTGGGGGGCGGGCCTATCCGCCGCTTGCGGCTGGCCCGTCGGGTCGGTCAGGGGGGGGGTCTTCAGATGATTCGCACGACGCGTCCGATCGGAATCGGGCAGCGCGTCGTTGATAGGGGGCAGGTCGCCCTCGCAGCTCTCGGGGCGCGTGCGCGCGCGCTCCCGGCTTCGCTCTTCGGCCACCCCGGCGCGCCAGGCGCGGATCGCGGCGTGGTCTCCATCGAGCAGCACCTGGGGCACCTCGAGCCCGCGGAAGTTGCGCGGGCGCGTGTAGTGCGGGTGGTCGAGGTCGCGCGGGCCGTGGCTGAACGAGTCCTCGACGGCCGAGTGATCGTTGCCCAGGGCGCCGGGCAGGAGCCGGACGACGGCCTCGAGCACGGCCAGCGCCGCCAGTTCGCCGCCGGCGAGGACGAAGTCGCCGATCGAGAGGCGCTCGAGGTCGCACAGCTCGAAGAGGCGTTCGTCGAAGCCTTCGTAGCGGCCGCAGAGCAGCAACGTGTCCTGGGCCTCGGCCTCGCTAGCCAGCTGGCGGGCGCGCTCCTGATCGAAGGTCGGTCCGCTGGGGCAGAGGGCGATCTTGCGCATGGGGCGCTGGGGGCCTTCGCGCGCCTCGATCCATTCGATGCATTCGAGGATCGGCTCGGGCTTGAGCACCATGCCGGGACCGCCACCGAAGGGGCGGTCGTCGACGGTGCGGTGACGATCCCGCGACCAGTCGCGGAAGTCGATCAACTGCACCCGCGCCAGGCCGCGGTCCAGTGCGGAGCCGAGGATGCCGCAGCGCAGATAGGGCTCCAGGCTCTCGGGGAAGAGCGTCAATATGGTAAAGAGCGGCAAGTGCCCCTCCCTGCAAAAGGCCCAGCAGGGTAGTGACGCCCGGCGGGGCGGTCAAGCCTGGGGGCCTTGTCCTCGACCCCCAGGGCGCCCTGGAGCGCCCTGGGCGGGGTGCCGCCGACCCCCCTCCGCCCGAGCCCGAAGCCCCCATGTTCACCGGAATCATCGAAGCCGCCCCGCCCGTCCGCTCCGTCGAAGCCCTGGGGGACGGCCTGCGGGTCGTCGTCCCGGCGCCGCGGGTGGCTGGAACGCCCCCGGAGGGCAGCGCGAGCGCCGCCCTGGACGACGGCTGGGAGACCCACATGGGGGACAGCGTCGCCGTCTGCGGCGCGTGCCTGACCGTCGCGGCCCTGGGGCCCGACGGGGCCATGACCTTCGACCTCTCGCGGGAGACCGTCGAGCGCACCTGGTTCGGGAGCCTCGAGGCCGGCCGGGTCGTCAACCTCGAGCGCGCCCTGCGCCTCTCGGATCGCATCGATGGCCACCTCGTCTCCGGTCACGTCGACGGGCGCGGGACCCTGGTGGCCCTGGAGCCCGCCGGGCCGGCCGGGGCGACCTACACCTTCGAGCTGCCCGCCGAGCTGGCGCGCTACGTGGTCCCCAAGGGCAGCGTCACCCTCGACGGCATCAGCCTGACCGTGGTCGACCCCGAGGCCCTGGCGGACGGCGGCGTGCGCTTCTCCGTGGCCCTGATCCCGGTCACCCTCGAGCGCACCCACCTGGGCCGGGCCCGGGTCGGCCAGGCCGTCAACGTCGAGGCCGACCTGCTCGGGAAGTGGGTCGAGCGGCTGCTCGGCCAGCGCAGCTGACGGCTCAGGCTTCCGGCCAGGAGGCGCACAGCGCGAACTGCCCGTCTGCGTAGCGGGCCGTGAGCTGGCCCCCGGTGGCGCCCACGATGCGCCGGCAGAGGGCCAGGCCCAGTCCCGCGTGGCGTCCGTTGGCGGAGCGCGCCTTGTCCGCGCGCCAGAAGGCCTCGAAGGCGCGCTGGGCCAGGTCGTCCGGGGTGCCGGCGGGGGCGCGGTTCGAGAGCTCGAGTTCGACCCTGCCGTCCAGCGCGCGGATCGTGGCCAGCAGCGGGCCGCCGGGGTCCGCGTAGTCGACGGCGTTCTCGAGCACGTTCGCGAGCACGCGCTCGAGCAGGCTCGCGGGCAGCCGCACGGCCGCACCCGGTGCGAAGTCGCTGACGAACTCGAGGCCGCGCTCCCGCGCCCGCTGCGCCCAGGGAACCCAGGCCTGGGCCAGCGCGCCCGCGAGCTCGACGCGCTGCTCCGTCCCGACCTCACCCGCGCGGGCCAGGGCCCCCAGCCGCGCCAGGTCGAACAGGTCCCCGACGATGGCCTGCATGGCGCAGGTGATCTCGAGGCAGGTCTGCGCCGCGGAACGCAGCTCTTCCCCAGAACGTGGGCGTGCCAGGGCCAGCTCCAGGGTCGAGCGCAGCCCCGTCAGGGGCGTGAGCAGCTCGTGGGCGGCGTCCGCGCTGAAGGCCTGTTCGCGTTCGAAGGCGGCGCCGAGGCGCCCGAACGACGCGTGCAGCTGGTCGATGACCGGGACCAGCTCGAGGGGGGGGGCCGCGAGCTCGAAGCGGCGGCCGAGGCGTTGCTCGTCCACCTCGCGGAGCTGCTCGGAGAGGGCGCCCAGGGGCCGCAACCCGCGCTGCACGGCCACGGCCAGGATCGCGGCACAGCCCAGGCTCGAGACCAGCCAGGCGAGGATCATGAGGTTGCGCAGGCGCGCCAGGGTGGCGAGGGTCTGCGACGTGTCCGAGGCCAGGATCAGCTCCAAGGTCCCGGGCTCGGTCCCGCTCGCTGCGCCGCCGAGCGGAGGGATCGAGAAGCGCGCGACGATGGCGCGCAGAGGTGCTCCGCTGCGCGGGTGCTGCAGGTCGAGCAAGGGCGCGCCCGAGGCGGAGAAGTCGATGGGGCCGAAAGGCTCGAGGCCCCGCCCCAGGCGCTCGAACGACGTGTCGCCCAGGGACGCCGAGGCGAGCAGCGGGGTGCCGTCCGTGCCCCAGACCTGGAGCACGAAGTCGTCGCGCTCGAGCAGCTCCCGGACCGGGTTGGGTCGCGGCGGCGGCGGGCCGCGTGCGACTTCGTCCCAGCGTTCTGGCTCGCCGTGTGCCGGCCGATCCGCGGGCCGCGGCCCATCCCGCGCCTCGTCCGGCCCGCGCTGCTCGCCCTCCATCGACTCCCCGCTGAGCGCGTCGCACACGTGGAGCACGATGTGGGGAGCGGCGGCGTCCGTGGCCAGGATCAGGGCGCGGTCGTGCTCTGCGCGCAAGCTGACGCGCACAAAGGCGTAGAAGGCGAAGCCAGCGCCGGCCAGGAACAGGGTGATGCAGCCGATCAGGGTCAGGATCAGGCGTGCCCGCAGGGACCTCATTCCCCCGGATCCACCAGCATGTAGCCCAGGCCGCGGCGCGTGACGATCAGCCTGGGGTGGCCCGGGACGTTGATCTTCTTGCGCAGGTAGCCGATGTACACGTCGACCACATTGCTGACCGTCTGGGAGCGCTCGTCGTAGACGTGCTCCCAGATGTCGGCGCGGGAGACGAGCTCGCCGGCGCGCAGGGCGAGGTACTCGAGCAGCCCGTACTCCTTGGCCGTCAGCTCGACCGGCGCTCCGGCGACGCGCACCTCGCGCGAACGCGTGTCGAGCTCGAGGTGGCCGACCCGCAGGGTGGGGGACTTGCGCTGGTACTCGCGCCGCAGCAGCGCGCGCACGCGGGCCAGGAGCTCCTCCACAGCGAAGGGCTTGACCAGGTAGTCGTCTGCGCCGGTGTCGAGGCCGCGCACGCGGTCGTCGACCGCATTGCGCGCGGTCATGACCAGGACGTGCCCGTCGCGGCCGGCCGCGCGGTACTGACGCAGGAACTCGAAGCCATCGATACCGGGCAGCATCAGGTCCAGGAGGATCAGGTCGTGGGCCCCCGACAGGGCGGCGCTGATGCCGTCGTCACCCCGCTCGCACTCGTCGACGGCGTAGCCCGCTTCGCGCAAGCACTGGACCACGGAGTGGCGCAGGGGGGCGTAGTCTTCCACGACCAGGATTCGCATGGCGATTCCGGCCGATCATAATCAGTTTGTTAGGGCGGCGCGCGGGACTCACGGTCTTCTCATCTTCCCGGCTAGCCTCATGGAGCGGGGTGATCCGGCTCTCCAGGTCGCGCTTCGACTTCCGAGCAACAACGACGATCCGACGCTCCGAGTCCTCACTCCCGCTCTCCCGCTCTGCGTACATTGCCGCATTGCCGTTCCGCTCCGTCTGCATGGGCGGAGTCCCTCATCAGCGAGCTCGATCTCGCCAGTTTGTTAGGGCCGAGCGCAGGGCTCACGGTCTTCTCATGCGCCCGAAGCTAGGCTCCCGAAACTTCGCTGCTCCGGCTCTTCCGACCGCGCTTCGTCGAGCACCGAGCGACCAGGCCCATGCGACCCTTCAAGTCCTCTCTCCGCTTGTCCGCTCTCCTCCCGTTCAGAAACGAGCCGCTCCCCAGCCGCCGCTCCCGGAGCGAGGCCGCCCGCGTCACGCTGTTCTAGCGACCATATCTGGATCTCTTTGGGACGGGGTGGCGTCGTAGGCGTTGGGTAGCGCCGAGGCGTCGCTCCGTCCCTCTTTCTTGTCCAGGCTGCAGACGGCGCCGGCCTCCCCTGGTAGCAGCGCACCCACCGGCCGGCGGATCAGAAGACTTCTTCGCCGGGCAGCTCGGAGGCTTGCCGGATCCAGCTCGTCAGCGACTCCGTGTCGATCGGGTCACCCTCGTGCAGGTGGAGGTAGCGCGCGTCCTTCTGCTTGGAGGCCACCGGGGGCAGGGGCCGCAGCGACGCGCCGCGCAGGAAGGCCACCTTCACGTACTTCGTCAGGCAGTGGAAGCCGAGGAACCAGCCCTGGCCCTCGACTCCGTAGAAGGGCGTGTTCCAGCGCACGGCCTTGGCTACGTCGGGGACGGTGCGGACGATGAGCGCGTCGAGCTGGCGCCCGATGTCGCGCTTCCAGCCCGGCATGGCCGCGATGTAGGCCCGCACGGGGGCGTCGCCGTCGCCCTTGGCGATCTGCGGGTTGCCGCCCGAGAGGAGCTTGGGCTTGGCGGCTCTCGAAGTGGCCTGGGTCGAGGTGGGCTTCGCGGGCTTGGCCTGGGATGCGTTCAGCGCCGCTGCGGCGCGGACCAGGGCCTTGAAGGCCGCCTGGTCCGGCTCGTCTCCCTGGTGGATGTCGATGGCGCGCCGGGTGCCGCCCGTCAGGCTGGCGTTGAAGAGACCGGCCGGGTCCTCGATCGCGGCCCCCTGGGCGAAGGTGAGCTTGACCTTGTCCTTGTAGGTCTCACCGGTGCAGAGGATCCCAGCGCTGGACCACACCGGCACTCCGGCCGGGTTCGAGGGCTTGCTCCACTTCTGCTCCTCGAGCACCGCGGGGACAGCCTGCTGGATCAGGCGGCGCATGCGCGCGAGCGTTTCGCCGCGCCAGTCCGCGGCCTGCGCCGACTTCGGGGTCACCTTCTTCGCGGCCATGGCGCCAGCGTAGCGCCCGGGCCCGAGCCCGTCGTCGGCCCGTCCCGGAGGGGCCCTGCCCGGCCCCTGCTAGAACCCCAGGAACAGGGTGTTCAGGAAGGTCGAGATCGGCGCGGCTTCGCGCGCCTCCTCGAGGCTGCCGCGCAGGGTCGCCACGGCCGAGCTCAGGGTGCGGTAGACGTCGTCGTCGTAGATCAGGCGCCCGAGGGTGCCCTCGCCGTTGCGCAGGGCGCCCGTGGTCACCGCCAGGTCGTCCGCGATCTTGGCCACGTTCTCGTAGATGTCGTCCTGGGTCAGGAGGCGGCCCAGGGTGCCCTCGCCCGCGGCCAGGCCGGCGACCACCTTCTCGATGTCGACCAGCACCGTGTCGTCGTTGATCAGGCGGCCGAGGGTGCCCTCGCCGTTCTTCAGGGCCTCGCTGACGCTGCGCAGGGAGGCCAGGGTCTCGGCCAGGTCCTCGCCGGACTTCTCGTCCACCAGCAGGCGGCCGATGGCGCCCTTGCCGGCGCGCACGTCCGTCACGACCGCGTCGATGCCCTCGACGATCTCCGCGACCCGCTTCGACAGCTCCTCGTCCGTGAAGAGCCGCCCGAAGGTGCCCTCGCCGGCGGCCAGCTTGCTCGTCAGGGAGTCGAAGTTCTCGAAGGTCGAGGCCACGCTGCTGACCGCCGTGTCGAGGCGCTCGCCCAGCTGCTCGTCCGAGATCAGGCGCCCGATTACCCCCTGACCGACGCGCGCGTCGGTGATCAGAGCCTCGAAGTTGTCGACGATGTTGGTCAGGCC
>JAJFFA010000381.1 GCA_021776885.1 Planctomycetota bacterium | reverse complement strand
GCGGTCATCGACGGGCACGGGGACGCGCCTGGCTCTGTGCTGGGGGAGCGGCTCGACGAGCTCATGGGCGCCCTCGAGCGCCTGGATGGGCGCCTGGCGTTGCTCGAGGCGGACGGGCTGGTGCGCCCGGGCGAAGTGGGGGCCGGGGCGGCCGGGGCTCCCGGACGCCAGGCCGCCGCCACGCCGGCCACGACTCCGGATCCGAGCCCGCTGCTGGTCGAGCTGCGCGCTCTGCGGGCCGAGGTGGAGCGTCTGGCCGCGGGCGGCGTCGGGCCACCGGAGGCGGTCCGGCAACAGCTCCTGGAGCAGATCCGCGGCGGCGGCGGTGAGCCGAACTGGGCGGCGTGGGACGAGGTCGTGGCCCTCTGGAGAACGGATCAAGACGCGGCCCGGCGCGCGGTCAAGCTGCTCTCCGCAAAGGAGATGATCGAGCGCTTCGGCCCCCCGACCGATGTCTGGTCGAACACCAACGGGATCACCTGGCAGTACGCCCGGGGCTACGATCCGCTGGCCAAGGTCTGGGACCTCGACATCATCGTGCGCGTCCCCGACGGGTACGTGACCCAGCTGGCCGTGCGCGGGCGGGACTGAGCGGCGGGACGGTGTCCGGCGGGTTGCGCTGGCCCCCGGGGTGCCCGTAGAACCTGCCCAGGAGGAATCTTCGCCATGCTGCTGACCCGCCCGTTCTGCTCCCGGCCTGTCCTGGCCCTCGTCGCCCTTCTCGCGCTGCTTTCCGTTGGCTGCAAGGGACCGGTGGGCAAGACCAGTCGCTATGCACGTCAGGCCACTTCGGTCCCCGATGCACCGCCGGAGGGCAAGTCCCTCGTCTTCATCCATCGCCCGCGGAAGAACTCGGGCCATTTCCTCTACGCCAACATCTGGGACGGCAAGCGCTTCATCGCCGACGTGGGCAACGGACATACGTCCTACTACGTGTGCGACCCGGGTGAGCACTACTTCATCCTGCGCTCGGTGGAGAACACGAGCACCATCCGCGGGGACCTCGAGGCCGGCGGCGTCTATGACTTCGTGGTCAGACCGGCGTTCTCGTGGATCGTGGTGAGCTTCAAGATGGACCCCATCGGGGCCGACAGCGGCTTTCGAGACGACGTCGAGGGCTGGATGCAGGAGCATTTGATGCACGAGCCGATCGAGCCGGTCGGCGACGCCCTCGAGTTCCAGACCAGCAAGGCGCAGGACACCGAGACCCTGATCGGCCGCTACGACCAGGAGGATGGCAAGCGCATCGGCCCCGGAGACGAACGACGCTAGCGCGCGGATCGCGCCCTCTCCACCATTGAACCGAGGCCTCCAGAGGAGGACCATCGGGGCCGAGGCGTCGCGGGGGACGTCCAGCGAGGGCAGGGATTTGGCGCGCAAGACGACGAAGAAGAAGACCAAGGCTGGGAAGAAGCAAAAGGGGCGCCTGGCGTCCCTGGCGGCCAGCTTCCTCCTCGGTGAGCCGCTCGACGGCCCGACGGCAGAGCGGGTACGCGAGATCTGGGGTATCGGCCTCGCCACGGCCTCGATCTGGCTGATGATCTCCCTGGCCAGCTTCTACACCCCCCTGGGCGACTCGGGGGCGGAGGGCCGCAACTGGGGCGGGCTGATCGGCTACTACCTGGCCCACGGCGTCTTCAAGTTCCTGGGCCTCGGGGGCTATCTCCTGGCCCTCCTCGGGCTGTGCTGGGGCGCGATCATCGTCGCCCGCAAGCACGTCGACCTGCCCATGATCCGCTGCCTCGGGGCCGCGTGCTTCGTGCTCTCCGTGGCCTTCCTCCTGGACCTCGGCTTCGGCGCCCCCCTCGAGGCGCGCCAGGGGCCCGAGGGGCTGGTGATCCTGGACAACGAGCTGCCCTTCGGCCCCGGGGGCTGGCTGGCCTACGTCGCCATGGAGCCCCTCGTCTCGCACCTGGGTCGGGCCGGACTGTGGGTGATCCTCCTGGCCATGGCCGGGATCTCGTTCCTGCTGGCCACCGAGATGGCCTTCTACCCCTCGCTGCGAGCCCTGGGCGAATGGGTCGCCGAGCGCCGTGAGCGCTGGGGTGAGGAGCTCGGCTCCGCCCTGTGGGGCTGGTGGAAGGGCCTCGTGCGTGGGCTCTGGGACTTCGTGCGGGGCGCGGACCTGGTCGCCGAGGACGGGGGAGCTGTCCTGGCCGTCGCCGCGGCGCCGGCCAAGCCGCGAGCGCCGCGCAAGAAGGCCGCGCCCAGGAAGGTCGAGCCCGAGGAGGACGAGGAAGAGTACGACGACGAGGAATACGCCGAGGACGACGAGGACGAGTACGAGGAGGAAGAAGACGAGGACGAGGACGACGAGGAAGAGTGGGAGGATGAGGAGGACGAGGACGACGAAGAGGAGGAGGAGGACGAGGAGGAGGACTCCATCCTTCCCGCCCAGGCCCCGAAGAAGGTCGTCGCCAAGACCCAGGTCAAGTCCCCGGTCTACGATCCCCCGACCCCGCCGCCGGGGCCCTGGACCTTGCCGCCACTCAGCCTGCTCGAGCCTCCGGTGAGCGGCGAGGGCGCGGACCAGGAGTTCCTCGAGGAGTCCGCGCGCAAGCTCGAGAACGCCCTGAAGAGCTTCCGCGTCGACGCCGAAGTGGTCGGCGCCCAGGTCGGGCCGGCCGTGACCCTGTTCGAGCTGACCGTGGCCCAGGGCACGCGCATGAACAAGGTCACGCAGCTCAGCCAGGAGATCGCGGCCACCCTGCGCGCGCAATCGGTGCGCATCATCGCGCCGATCCCTGGCAAGTCGACGATCGGCATCGAGGTGCCCAACGCCAAGCGGCGTGTCGTGCGCATCTCCGAGCTCGTCAGCCAGCAGGCCTACGACAAGAAGTTCATGGCCCTGCCCCTGTTCCTGGGCATGGACGCGGAGGGCAACGCGATCGTCGAGGACCTCTCGCGCATGCCGCACCTGTTGATCGCGGGAACGACGGGCTCGGGCAAGTCCGTGTGCATCAACACGATCCTGGCCAGCTTCCTCTTGACGCGCTCGCCCCACGACGTGCGCACGATCCTGATCGACCCGAAGATGGTCGAGCTGCAGATGTTCGCGGGCATTCCGCACCTGGAGCTACCCGTCGTGACCGACATGCGCCAGGCCACCAACGTGCTGCTCTGGGCCTGCGAGAAGATGGAGGGGCGCTACGACCTCTTCAAGAACGCCGGCGTCAAGAACATCAAATCGTTCAACGCCCTGGGCGAGGAGAAGCTGCGCGAGCGCATGGGCGAGGAGTTCAGCGACGAGCGGACGCCGCGCCACGTGCCCTACATCGTCCTGGTCATCGACGAGATGGCCGACCTGATGATGACCTCCAAGAAGGAGGCCGAGCAGGCCATCACGCGCCTGGCACAGAAGTCGCGCGCGGTCGGGATCCACGTCATCGTGGCCACCCAGCGCCCCTCGACCGACGTCATCACCGGCGTGATCAAGGGCAACCTGCCGACGCGCATCGCCTTCCAGGTGGCGAGCAAGGTCGACAGCCGCGTGATCCTGGACACCATGGGCGCGGAGAAGCTCCTGGGCCAGGGCGACATGCTGTACACGCCGCCCCAGTCCTCGCAGGTGCGCCGTGTGCAGGGCGCCCTGGTCGAGGACCACGAGCTGGCGGCCCTGGTCGAGTTCGTCAGCCAGGAGTCGCGCCAGTCGTTCAACCAGGAGCTGCTGCAGGTCGCCACCGGCAGCGCGGGCGCGGGCACAGCCGGCGACCAGGACCCCTGCGATCGGGACGACCTCTTCGACGAAGCCGTGCGCGTTGTCTTGAAGTCCAGGCGGGGGTCCGCCAGCCTGCTTCAGCGGGCGCTCGGAATCGGTTACACCCGCGCCTCACGCCTCATCGACATGATGGGCGAGGCCGGGATCGTCGGGGAGCACAAGGGCTCCAAGGCGCGTGAAATCCTGATGACCATCGAAGACTGGGACGAGTACCGCGGGACGGTGAACCAAGATGGCTGAGACCGAGTCGAGCGAGTACGCAGGGCGCCGGGACCTTCTGGGACTGGCCCTGTTCGTGGTGAGTTCGTTCCTTTTCGTGCTCGTGATCACCCATGCCCTGCGCGGGCCTGGCGTGGGCGGGACGGCATCCCTGGCGGGGGCGGTGGTCGATGCCTTCGGGCACGGCGCGCCGATCCTGCTCGCCGCGGGTCTGGCCTGGCTCTCCGCCCTCGTCTTCCTGGGGCGCGAAGACCTACCGCTCCTGCGCCATGCGGCCGGCGTCCTGGGGATCTCCCTGGGCCTGTCGGTGCTGATGGGCGCCCTGGGCGACCGCGGTGGCGCCCTCGGCTCGGTCACGGGCGGAGTCATGGCCCGTGCGGGCCTGGCGTGGCTCGGTGTCCTGGCCGGCGTGGCGGCGATCCTGGTGCCGGCCTGGTTGGCCTGGCTGAGGAATTGGGCAGGGATTCTGGAGAATCAGGGGATAGAGCACGCCACTCCTACCGTTCTAACGGAAGAGAGCAACGAAGGCGTGTCCACGGCGGAAGCGGCACTGCTCGTCCCCGACGAGTCGACGCTGGCCTATGTCGAGCAAGCCTGGCGCAAGTCCAGGGAGGAGGACGAGGTGGCGGTGTCGCCGGCTCCCAGTTCCCCCTACCCCGAGGACCCGCGTCTCCAAGGTCAAATCCCTCCTGGCGCACGTCCGCTTGGCTCCGATGCACCCGTCTCCGTTCCCGAATCCGTTCCTCCTGCGACTCCATCGCGGCCCACTCGTTGGACCCCGTCCGCGGGTCTCGTCTCTCCC
Source organism: Planctomycetota bacterium (assembly GCA_021776885.1). Lineage (GTDB taxonomy): Bacteria > Planctomycetota > UBA1135 > UBA1135 > JAJFFA01. Next base: position 3,414 of record JAJFFA010000381.1, on the reverse strand, counting down.
GACGTCGCCCCTGGCGAAGATCTGGCTGCCGCCGGTGCGCCTGACGCCCCCGAGACAACCGGCGCCACCCGAGCCGGGGTCGAAGCCCAGGCCGCCGACGGCGTAGCGCGGGCCGACGCCCTCGACTCCGAGGTACGGCCGCCGGTGCCGGTCTGGGAGCAGGAGGACGACTACTTCGCCGGCCCGGAGAGCGGCACGCTTCCGGCGAGTGCCGAGTCCTCGGCCAGCGCCCCGCTGACCCAGGCGCACGAGGGCGCCGAGGAGCCGGTGCGGCGAAGCATCCCGCGGCTCGACGGCGAGATCGACGTCGAGGCCATCCTGGCCGAGGCCGAGGCGCGGGCTGCGCGCGCTGCCCAGAAGCTGGAGCAGGCCGAGATCCAGCGCGAGCCCGGCGACGGGCTCGAACCCGCCGTCGAGGAGCCGGCGGTGGCCGAGACCCCTGCTCCGACCCCCGAGGCCGAGTCGGCGCCTGAGCCCGAGCCGGTGGCGGAAGTGCTCGAGGCGGAGGCGGAGGTCGAGGAAGAGGAGTACGAGGACGACGACGACGTCGAGGCCGAGTACGAGGAGTACGAGGAGGAGGAAGACGAGGACGAGGAGGACGACGAGGCCGCTGAGTACGAGGAGTACGACGAGGAAGAAGAGGACGAGGACGAAGAGGTCGCAGCTGAGCTCGAGGACGGCGAGGACGAGGAAGACGAGGAAGACGAGGAAGACGAGGACGCCGCCGCCGAGTACGAGGAGTACGAGGACGAGGACGAAGAGGAAGACGAGGACGAGGCCGCCGAATACGAGGAGTACGAGGAAGAGGACGAAGAGGAGGAGGCCGAGGAGGTAGCCGCCGAGGCGGATGAAGCGCAGCTCGCTGATGAGCCCGAGGTGGCGGCGAGCGCGGCGAGTGAGCCGCCGGCCGCGGAGCGCGAGGTGGTGCTCGAGCCCCAGCCGGCCCCCAAGGGCGCCGGGCGCAAGCCCCAGCCCTCCGATTCCTCCCCGACCCAGCCCGAGAGCCACGACGAGCTCGTCCACGCCTGCGGCCTGCTCTTCGTGCGCGAGGGCCGGGTGGCGGTCTCGATGCTCCAGAAGACCTTCAAGCTGGACTTCTCGGCGGCCTGCGGGGTTCTCGATGAGCTCCAGGAAGCAGGACTGCTCGGGCCGTACCTGGGCGGCAAGCAGCGCGATATACTCCTGAGCCTCGAGGAGTGGAGCGCCAGGGTTCCCGCCTCCTGATTCGCCCGTCGGCCCGCGCCCCTCTCCTGCGGCGCCCCCCCGGCGGTGCGTTCGTCAGCGCCGGATGAAGCCCCAAAGACCCAAGGCCAGTCAGAAGCCCAGCCGGGGCCGAGGCGGTCGACGCGCAGCGCGTCGTGCCCGCTCCGGCTCGACGCCGATGCAGCCGGCTCGCGTCGCCCTGGTGCACCTCGGTTGCGCGCGCAACCTGATCGACTCGGAGCTGATTCTGGGGCGCCTGGCGGAGCAGGAGCTGGTCGTCACGGACGACCCCGGCTCGGCCCACACCGTGGTCCTGAACACCTGCTCCTTCATCGGCCCGGCGCGCGCGGAGTCCTACGCCGCCATCGAGAACCTGCTCGAGCGCAAGCAGCGCGGCGAGATCGAGCGCGTCGTGGTCGCGGGCTGTCTGGTCCAGCGCTACAAGCGTGGGTTGGCCGCGACCTACCCCGACGTGGACGTCTTCGCCGAGATCTCCGACTACACCGCCCTGGCCACGTCGGTGCGCTCCCTGGTGGACGGCAAGGACGTCGCGGCCTACCTCGACAGTCCCGGCCTACGCCCCGCGGAGCGCGATGGCGCACGCCTGCTGGCCACCCCCGGGTCCTACGCCTACCTGCGCATCAGCCACGGCTGCGACCACACCTGCTCCTTCTGCGCGATTCCGTCGATCCGCGGTCCGCACCGCAGCAAGCGCCCGTCGGTCGTTCTCGACGAGGCCACCGAGCTGATCGCAGCCGGCGTGCGCGAGCTGGTCCTGGTGGCCGAGGACTCGACCGCCTGGGGCCGCGACTTCGACATGGAGCTGCCCGACCTGGTCCAGGCCCTGGCCGACCTCGACGGCGAGCACCGCGTGCGCATCATGTACGCCTACCCCAACCGCTTCCCATGGGATCTCCTGCCGCTGCTCGCCGAGCACCCCCGGGTCGTGCCCTACCTCGACATTCCCATCCAGCACATCGCCACGCCGATGCTGCGCGCCATGCGTCGCGCCGGCAGCGGTGATCAGGTGCGCGCCATCCTCGACCGACTGCGCCGCGAGGCGCCCGGCATTACCCTGCGCACGACCGTGCTGCTGGGCTTTCCCGGGGAGAGTGATGCGGACGCTGCCGAGCTGGCGAGCTTCGTCGAGGAGTACGGACTGGGCCGCCTGGGTGCCTTCACCTACTCCCACGAGGAGGGCACGCCGGGCGCGGAGCTGACCGAAGGCCACGTGCCCGAGGAGCTGGCCGAGGAGCGCCGGGACGCGGTGTTCGCGGCGCGCGACCGTGTGCTCGCTGAGCAGCAGGTGGCCCTCGTGGGGCAGGAGCTCGAGGTCCTGATCGACGAGCCGGCCGGCCCCGACGGATTGCTCGTGGGGCGCACCGACGCCGACGCCCCCGAGGTCGACCTCCTGGCCCTGGTCGATCCGGGTCAAGCCCCGGCTGCGGGGGTCGCCGAGCGCGTGCGTGTGCGCGTGGTCGGGACGGACCCGGAGCACAACCTGGTCTGCCAGCCGAGCTAGGGACATGGGCGTCTTCACCCATTGGCCGAACCGTATCACGGCCCTGCGCTTCGTCCTGGCCCTGAGCTTGTTCGGAATTCTGGCCGTGTGGGTCGAGAAGGATCCGGCCCAGCACCGTCGCGTCTGGCTGGTCGCCTTCTGGCTGTTCGTGGTCACGGCGGCCACCGACTTCCTCGACGGCTGGCTCGCGCGCCGCGACAACCAGGTCACCGCCTTCGGGCGCATCGCCGATCCCTTCGTCGACAAGGTGCTGATCCTGGGCGCGATGATCTTCCTGATCGCGATGCCCGAGTCGCTCCTGCCGGCCTGGATGGTGGTCGTGATCCTGGCCCGCGAGTTCCTCGTGACCGGGATCCGTGGCTACGTCGAGAGCGAGGGCGGCGAGTTTCCGGCCGATGGCCTGGGCAAGATCAAGATGATCGTGCAGTGCTTCGCGGTCGGAGGCCTGATGTGGTGCGAGGCCTACGAGTGGGGTGACGTCTGGCGCGGCTACTGGCGCCTGCTGGTGATCGTGCTGATCTGGGCCACGCTGCTCGCCACGGTCGGCTCGGGCTTGAGCTACGTGCTCAAGACACGCCGCGCGCTCGAGGAGGCCGGGCGTTGAACCGCCTGCGCCTGGCCATCGTCTCCTGCGGCTTCCTGGGGCTGGCCCCCGTTGCGCCGGGCACCTTCGGCACCCTGGGCGGAGT
>JAJFFA010000039.1 GCA_021776885.1 Planctomycetota bacterium | reverse complement strand
TGTCCCCGGGAGCGGCGCGGTCCTCACCCTGGACCTGCAGGTCCCCGTCGTCTCCGCCCTGCCCGCGGACTCCGCGCTGGCCGAGACCGAACCGACGGACGAGTGGGACCGCGTACTGAACGAGATGCGTGGCACGACGGCCTCTGACGCGAACACACAGGCGACGGAGGGGGCCTCCGGGCCCGGCCTCGGCCTCGCCGGACGCAGCCGCCGGCGCGTGCACGCCACGGGTTCCAGGCACGCGCTCCAGCTCGACCCGGCCGCGATCGAAGCCGCGATCGCCACGGTACGCAGCACCCTCGCGCGTCACGGGCACCGGATCCGCGGCATCGAGTCGGAGTCGATCACCGTCTGCGTCCACGCCCACGCCAACTCCGCCTACTCCAACCTGAGCAGCGTCGAGCACTCAGCCGGAAGAAGCACCGTGGTGCGCGAGGCGTGGGTGCCCTCCCTGGGCACCACCATGGCCGTGGGCGCGCCCCCGTCCCCGGTGCCCCCGGTGCGCTTCATCGTCCAGGTCGATGCCGCCGACCTCGAGCGCCTGGACGGCGACGAGGCGGCCGCCCTCGAGGCCACGCGCGTGGCGCGCTACTGAGCGCGGCGCAACCACGCCCCGCGCGTCACGGCGCCGAGGGGCTGAGCCGCTCCCCGGCCGCGACGAGGGCTTCGACCAGGGCCTCGATGTCCTCGACACGCGTCCGGATGTTCACGATGCACACGCGCAGGGCGAAGCGACCCTCGAGCACCGTGGGCGAGAACAGGAAGCGGCCCGAGGCGCAGACCGCGTCCAGGATGGCGCGGTTCAGGGCATCGAGCCGGGCGGGGTCGTCGAGCCCCGCTGGGTGGTAGCGGAAGCAGGCGATCGAGAGGCCCGAGCCCAGGGGCTCGAGGGCCGGGTGGGCCGCGACCAGCCCGTCCAGGTGCTCGCGCAGGGCGCAGTTGCGCGCGACCTCGCCGGCCAGGGCGTCGGCACCGTGCAGCTGCAGGATGGCCCAGACCTTGAGCGCCCGGGCGCGGCGCGAGAGCTCGGGACCGTGCTCGAAGAAGGCGTAGGCCTCGGGACCCGGCGGCTCGTCGACCGAGACGTACTCGCTCGTGGCCGCGAAGGCCGCGCGCAGGTCCGCCGCATCGCGCACCAGGGCGCAGCCCGCGTCCAGGGGCGCGAAGAGCCACTTGTGCGGGTCGATCGAGAGGGAGTCCGCGCGCGCGAAACCCGTGCGCAGGAAGGCGTAGTCGGGGGTCGCCGCGGCGGGCGCACCGTAGGCCCCGTCGACGTGCATCCAGACGTCCTCGCGGGCGCAGACCTCGGCGATGGCGTCGAGGGGGTCGATCGTCCCGTCGTTGGCGGTGCCCGCCGAGGCGAAGACGCAGGCCGGCAGACGCCCGGCCGCGCGGTCGGCCGCGATGCGCCGGGCGAGGTCCCCCGGGTCCATGCGCCGCGCCGCGTCCGTCTCGACCCTGCGCAGCCCCTCCCCCTCGAGCCCCATCCCGCGCAGGGCCTTGTCGCACGAGAGGTGCGCCTGGGACGTGCGGTACACCGCCAGGTGCGGCAGGGCCGCCGCGTACTCCTCCCCCGCGCGTGCAACCGTGCGCCGCAGGGCACAGGCCAGACCCACGCCGTTCGCCGCCGATCCGCCGCCGACGAACAGGCCGCTGCCGCCGCCCTCGAAGCCGACCAGCTCGTCCAGCCAGCGCACGACGACCTGCTCCATGGCCGTGGCCCCCGGCGACGAGCGCCAGGCCGTGACGTTCTGGTTCACCAGGGACGCGACGGCGTCGAACAGGGCGGCGAGGGGATCCGCGCTGGCCTGGACGTAGGCGAAGAGCCGCGGGTGACCGTTGCGACGCAGGTGCGGCAGCCAGTCGGCGCCCAGGCGCTCGAGCACGGGCTGCAGCTCGCGCCCCTCTCGCGGCAGGGGCTCGTCGAGGCCGGCCAGGACCTCGGCCGCGCTGGAACGCGCCAGCACCGGGTCCTCTTGGTCGCGCAGCATGGCCTGGGCCATCCAGTCGACCAGGGCGTGCCCCGCGCGGCGGAAGGCCTCGGGATCCGTCTCGAAGGCGGGCTCATGCGGCATCAGAAGCGCCCCTCGGCGTCGGGCAGGGCCCAGGTCGGATGGGTCAGACCCACGCGTTCGAAGATGGCGCGCGCCTCGTCGACGCTCCACTTGCGCCAGTCCCGCGCCAGGTGGCCGCCGTACCAGTGCCGCGCCAGCTCGCGCACCTGCTCCAGGGGCAGCACGTCCCCGCGCTCGACGCCGTACTGCTCGCACCAGCGCTCGACATCGCTCGCCGCCACGAAGACCAGAGTCGAGCCGCAGAAGCGGTGCACGTTGTCCCAGGCGCGGGCGACCGGCACCGGGAAGTGGGCCAGGAGGCCCGGGGGGCGGATGCCGCCGGCGTCCACGTCGATGACGAGGGGCACGCCCTCGCCCGCGACCCAGGTGTGGATCTGCGCCGGCTGGCCCGTCGCCTCGACGATGCCCAGGGCGCACCAGATGCACGCGGCCCAGTGGCCGCGCGCCGCCCCTTGCACGAAGAACGCCGTGGGCACGAGGGCGAAGGGATGGGCCAGCCAGACCTCGTGGGCGCCTGGATGCAGCACCAGGCCGTGCCCCGCGTCGAGCCGCTCGAGGCCACGACGCACGCTGTCCACGTCGGTCTGCGCAGCCCGCGCGAGGCTCTCGACGTCCGGCGCGCGCCCCGTCTCGAAGATGCCGCTCAGCACCAGGTGGTGCAGCAGCCCGTCGAAGGTCACGTCCGGCCCGGATTCCATGCCAAGAGACCTACGCGAGTCGCTGCGCGGGGTCAACGCAGCCGGCGCAGGGCCGAGGGCGGCCAGACGACGAAGAGCGCGCGCCCGAAGACCTCGTCCAGGGCCAGGGGCCCGAACTCACGGCTGTCGCGGCTGGCCTGCGAGTTGTCGCCCAGGACGAACAGCTCGTCCGGGCCCAAGAGGAGCGGGCTGCGGGTCGCCACGTCGCCGCGGCGCGTGTAGGAGAGGTCGCGCGAGATGCGCAGGGAGCGCACGACCAGGCGGCAGCCCTCTCCGCCGAGCTGGACGCGCTCGCCGATCGAGAGGCCCTCCCCGGTCAGGTCCCGGGGATGGGGGCGGTTCGCCTCGTAGCCGGTCTCGAGGGTCACCGGCGCGTCTCCGCCCAGGGAGAAGCGCAGGCGGTTGTCGACGTTCTCGAAGTGGAAGGGCGTCCAGACGTCGAGGGGTGTCGAGGCGTCCGTCGCCAGCAGCTCCTCGCGCTCGCTGGCGCCCTCACGCCCGAGGGTCACGCGCCGCACGCGGGTCGCGTCGTCGAGCTCGAGGCACAGCTCGAAGGTGTCGCCCTGTTCGAGCAACAGCATGCGCACGCGCCCCCCGGGGGCCAGGGCGCGCAGCTCACCCTCGAGCATGATGTCGCCCACGTGCACGAGTCCGTAGACCACGTCGCCCGCCGCGTCGAGCACATCGTCGTGCACCCCGCGCTGCAGCCGCATCAGCCCCGCCGCGCGTCCGGGCTCGATCGAGCGCGCGTCGAGCTCGTAACCCTCGGGCGTCGCGCTCCAGGGGTTGCCCTCGCTGCTGCCGAGCTGAAAGTGCTCGGGGATCGCGTGCAGGTTCTGGTCGAAGACGCAGACGGCGGGGACGCGGCGCTCGTCGCGGGTGGCGCGCTGGCCGTTCAGGAACACGTCGCCCGAGCGCCCGAGCAAGACCTCTTCCCCGGGCAGGCCGACGACGCGCTTGACCACCGCCTCGCCGCCGCGGCGATGCACGACCAGGTCGCCACGCTCGGGCAGCCCACGGCCGAAGAGCACCAGGACGTGGTCGCCCGGGCGCAGGGTCGGCAGCATCGACGA
>JAJFFA010000380.1 GCA_021776885.1 Planctomycetota bacterium | reverse complement strand
ACGCGCAGGGTGTCCACGCGCTCGAGGCCTGCGCTCAAGAGCTGGATCGCCAGGCCCTCCTCGTGGGGACAGCCGTCGGTCAGGAACAGCAGGCGCCCGTGGGGTGTGTCGAGGGCGCACTCCAGCTGCGTACCCTCGAGCACGGTCGTCGACTCGACGCCGTCGACGACGAGGGCGCTGCGGCCCGCTTCACCCGGGCCGGCGAGGGGACGGACGGCGAGCTCGGGCGCAGTGCGTGCCATGGGCGCCGGGCCTCAGGCGAGGGGGCCGCCGTGGGGCAGGGGGGCGGGCAGCTTGGCGAAGCCCTCCATGGCGCTGAACAGGCGTGTGAAGTCCTGCTCGAGGTTGCCGATCAGGACGTCGGTGACCTCGCGGTGCAGCTCGGGGTGCGCCTTGAAGAACTTCCCGAAGTGGAAGTCCGGGTCGTAGAAGGCGTAGACGATCTTGCGCATGGCCTCGACCCCGGGGAGGAAGCGGCGCGCGTAGGCCTCGAAGGCGCCCGCGCTCGTGTCGCCCGCGCTCAGGGCCGCGTCGATGGCGTCGCCGACGAGCACGCCGCTCTGCAGGGCGAAGTAGACCCCCGACGAGAACACCGGATCGAGGAAGGTGAAGGCGTCGCCGGCCAGCACCAGGCCGTCGCGGGAGCAGTAGCGCGAGCGGTAGGAGAAGTCGCTGGTCACGTGGTACGGCCCGCTCTGGCGGCCCTGGGCCAGGTGCTGGGCGATCCAGGGCTGGATCGGGATCTCGCGCGCGAAGATCTCGGCCGGCTCGCGGGTGTCGCGGAACAGGTAGTCCGGGTCGGCGACGATCCCGACGCTGACCTTGTCGCCGGCCAGGGGCAGGTACCAGAACCAGCCCTTGTTCGGCAGGTAGGCGATGGTGGTGGCGCCGGCGTCCAGGCCGGGGTCGCGCAGGGCGCCCTCGTAGTAGGTCCAGATCGCGATCTTGCGCAGCTCCTGATCCGGGACGCGCCAGCGGCTGCGGGACTGGGCGAAGGCGTCGCGCCCGCTCGCGTCGAGGGTGACGGCCGCCTCGAACTCGAGGCTCTCGCCGTCCGCGTTCTCGGCGCGCACGCCGACCACGCGCTCGCCGTCGTAGCGCAGCTCCTTGGCGGCGGTGCGCTCGAAGAGCTGCGCCCCCTTGGCCACGGCGTTGTCGCGCAGCAGGGTGTCGAACTCGCTACGCACCACCTGCCAGGTCTTCGAGCTGGGGTGCTCGTCGTGCTGGAAGAAGTAGAACGGGGTCGAGATGCGGCCGTCGAGGCTCGCGAACTGGACGCTGTTCTTGTCATTGGTGTAGGCCGCGGCGTCGACGGCCTCGACCAGCCCCAGGCGCTCGAGGGGGAACCAGCAGTAGGGGATCAGGGACTCGCCGACGCGATAGCGCGGGAAGGCCTCGCGCTCGAGCAGGGCCACGGAGCGTCCCTTCTCGGCCAGGATGGCCGCGGCCGACGAGCCCGCAGGGCCCGCACCGATCACGAGAGCGTCGAATCGCATGGCGGGAGGATAACGGAGGCTTCGGCGGCGCCCAGGCCGAGGATGCAGACCGTTCGCTAGTGTCACAGCGAGCTTACAGTGGGCCGGCCTCGGCTTCGGGCTAGGATGCGGGCATGGTTACGCACTCGATCCCGCTCATCGCCCTCCTCGCCCCGCTGCTCGCCTGCTCCGCCGACGGCGGCGAGTCCCACGTCGTCGGACTGGAGGCGGGCACCCCCGTGCGCGCCTTCGACGAGAGCGCCCCGGCCTGGCCCCAGTGGCGCGGTCCGGCGCGGGACGGGATCTCGCGCGAGACCGAGTGGGGCAACACGGGCAAGACGGTCTGGTCCCAGGACCTGGGACTGGGTTACGCCGCAGTCTCGGTCGCCGGCGGGCGGCTCTACACCAGTGGGCACGATGCCGAGGCGCAGGAGGACACGGTCTGGTGCCTCGATCCGGCCAGCGGGGAGGTCCAGTGGTCGCACTCCTTCCCGTCCGAGACCCTCAAGATGGCCCACGAGGGGGGCACCTTGACCACGCCTTCCGTGGAGGGGGATCGAGTCTGGGTCCTGCATCGCCAGGGCAAGTTCCTGACCCTCGACGCGGCCAGCGGGGAGGTCATGCGCGAGCGCAATCTGCGCACGGACCTCGACCTGGGCGAGGTCCCCACCTGGGGCTATTCCGCGTCGCCCCTGGTGCTCGAGGAGGGCCTGGTCCTGAACCTCGGCCACGTGGTCTCCCTCGACAAGGTCACCGGTGAGGTGCACTGGCGCACAGAGCGCGACTACGGCCACGCCTACTCGACGCCGACGACCTTCGAGCTGCCGCGCAAGGACGGCGAGCCCCGGGCCTGTCTGGGCGTCTTCGCGGGGGACGGCTTCGCGGTCCTCGATCGGGACACGGGCGACGAGCTCGCGTTCCACGAGTGGAAGACCAACTACGACATCAACGCTGCCACGCCCATCGCCTTCGGCACCCTGGTGTTCCTGTCCTCCGGCTACAACCACGGCTGCGTCCTGCTCGACCTGGCCCAGGTCGCGGACGGGGGTGAGGCCACGGTCGTCTGGGAGAGCAAGGTCATGCGCAACAAGATGAGCGGCTGCGTCCTGATCGACGGCTTCCTGTACGGCTTCGACGAGTCGACCCTGAAGTGCGTCGAAGCGGCCAGCGGGCGCGAGGCCTGGGCGGAGCGCGGCACGGGCATGGGCGCCCTGAGCGCGGCCGGGGATCGGATCCTGGCGGTGACCGGGAAGGGCGAGCTGCTCGTCGTCGCGGCCAATCCGAAGAAGTACGAGGAGCTGGCCCGCGCCGACGTGATCGACGGAGGCGTCTTCTGGACCATGCCGGTGCTGGTGGACGGGCGCGTGTACGTGCGCTCGAACCGGGGGCAGCTCGCCTGCCGCGACCACCGCATCGGAGGGGATGGGGAGTAGGGCGATGGCGAGACCCAAGAAGGGCTTCCGCGCGCTCCTCGACGAGGCCGAGGCCCTGGTGCGCGGCCTCGAGCCGGCGCGGGCCCTCGAGCTGCACGCGGCGGGTGAGGCGCACTTCATCGATCTGCGCGACGCCGACGAGCTGAACGCCGAGGGGCGCATCCCCGGTTCGTTCCACGTGCCGCGCGGCAACCTCGAGTTCCGCGTCGACCCGGCCAGCCCGTTCCACGACCCCGTCTTCGACCGCGAGGGACCCTTCGTCCTCTACTGCGCCGGGGGCTGGCGCTCGACCCTCGCGGCCCGCGCCCTGCTCGAGATGGGGCTCGAGGACGTGTCCTTCGTGCGCGGCGGGTTCGCCGCCTGGCGAGACGCCGGTGGCGCGCGCGACGACTCGCCCCTCTGAAGCGACGCGCGGGGCGCGTGCCCTGGTGGGGCCGCTCGCCCTGGCCAGCGCGCTCTTCGCCTGGCTGGCGTGGCGCTCGCGCTTTCTGATCGACGACGCGTACATCGCCTTCAGCTACGCGCGCCACCTGGCCCAGGGCGACGGGCTCGTCGTTCACCCGGGGCAGGCGCCGGTCGAGGGCTACTCGGACCTGCTCTGGATCCTGGTCCTGGCCGCGGGGGCGCGGCTCGGCGTGCAGCCGGAGCACCTGGCTCCGCTGCTGTCCGCCGCCGCGGCCGCGACGCTGGTGCTGTGGGTGCCCAGCTGGCTGCTGCGTCGCCTGGGGCCGAGCCCCGGCGCCCAGGAGCGCGTCGCCGTCTGCGCCTTCGCCCTGGCCACGTTCCCGCCCTTCGCCGTATGGGCCACGGGCGGACTGGAGAGCGCTTGGGTCGCGCTATTGATCTGGGCAGGTTTCGTCGCGCAACAGGGCGCGCGGCCAAGGGGCGCGGCGCGGCTGGGCCTGGCGGGCTGCGCCGCCGCGCTGGTGCTGTTGCGGGTCGAGGGAATCCTGTGGGTCGGGGTCGCGGCCCTGGCGGCGTGGCTCGCGCAGGCCGCTGGGCGTACAGGAGAGCCGGTCCCGGGAGCCGCCCGCCGGCGGATCTTCGTCGGAACGGCGCTGATCGCCTGCCTGCTGCAGCTGGCCTGGCGCTGGCTGCAC
>JAJFFA010000379.1 GCA_021776885.1 Planctomycetota bacterium | reverse complement strand
CTGCGAAGGCCCCCGCGAGGGAGAGGGATCCGCGCACCGACTCCGTGGCACCGGCGCTGCCGAAGACGGACCCCAAGGACGAGGTGTTCGATGACATCGACGTCACCATGGTGGCCGAGGACCCGGCCATGGGGACCCTCGTGGCCCTGGGCGCCGTCGCCGGCAACCGGCCGCGGCTGGTCCTCGACCTGCCCGAGCGGCGCGAGATCATCTTCGTCCAGGACAAGGAGTTCCTGATCGGTCGCGGGCCGCGGCACGAGCCCCAGCTCGAGCTGTCCCAGGGGCCGGTCTCCGGGCGCCACGCGCGCATCTTCGTCAGCGGCCAGGGCTTCTTCCTCGAGGACCTCGGCAGCCGCAACAAGACCTTCCTCGGCAAGGAGCAGCTCGCGCCGCAGACGCCGCGCGAGCTCGAGTCCGACTGCCTGGTCCGCTTCGGCCCCGTCCCGGCTCTGTTCGTCAAGGACCTGGGCTCGAACGGGCTGCCGATCGACACGGCGGAGTACGACGTGGCCCTGAGCCTGTTGATGCGCGAGACCACCATCGGCGACCAGAAGCTGTCGGCCCTGCGCAAGAAGCAGGCGGAGCTGGCCGAGGAGGACCGCTCGCACCACATCGGTGAGCTGATGATCCAGCAGGGCATGGTCTCGGCCGAGCAGTGGGTCGACGCGCTGCAGAAGGCACGCCTGATGCGCACGATCGGGATGACACCATCGCTGGACTGGTACAAGGACAAGCGCCTGGTCGTGCTCGTCGTGCTGATCGTGCTGCTGGCCATTCTGGGTGTCTGGCGGCCGTGGGCATGAGGTCGGAGGTGCGACAACGGGGGGCTCGGCTCGCGCTCCTTGCGCTCGCAGCCGCCTGCCTCGTTTCGCTGGCTTCGAGCGTCGGCCGTGGGCCCGCTCCCCGTCCCCAGGGCGGCGCCAGCGCGGGGGTCATCCCGGGGGCCTTCGACCACTACGATCACGTCAACCGGGGCTGGCTGAGCCTGGCCAATCCCGAGGTTGAGCGGGACTGCCGCGGCTGCCACGACCCGGCGGACCCGTCGCGCGGTGGTCGCCTCGACGAGACCTGCAAGCTGTGCCACATCAACCCCGAGTTCAGCGCGACCGGCCGCTTCGAGCGCGTGGACCCCAAGAGCCCGTTCCTGCACGGCGACCACACGACCCTCAGCTGTCGGGAGTGCCACGGGCCCGAGAACCTGGGCCAGGTCAGCGACTTCCTGAGCAACGAGCCCATGCCCATCCGGCGTGGCTTCGCGGAGTGCTCACGCTGTCACGGCGACGGTGCCCCGCGCTACGTCGACCCCCTCGGCACCCGGCGTGACGACCTGGCCGGGATCCTGCAGGCGATGATCAATGGCAGTCCGGCGATGGGGCCCGAGAGCCTGGGTCCGTTCCTGCACATCGAGCACATGCCGGATCCGACCCAGAGCTTCGACATGGCTGCAGTCCTAGGTGCCGACGCGAGCGCGCCCCAGGCCGGAGGCATGGGCTGCGGCTCGTGTCACCAGTCCCTGACCCAGGAGCTGGTCCAGCGCGGTCCGGGCCTGGAACAGGTCTTCGACGACACCTCCTGTGCGACCTGCCACATCACGCAGGGCGGCGCTGCGATCGCCTTCGAGGACGGCGCGGCGAGCGAGAGTCTGACCCTCGGGACGTTCTTCCACGCCGATCACGTGCGCGCCTTCGAGGCCGGGCGCTCGACCAACCTGGTCGCGGGCAGCGCCTTCGAACGCCTCTCGACCCAGGGCTGCAATGCCTGCCACGCCTATGGGGTCGCGAACGCGGACGGTTGCACGAACGCCGCAGCGGCGTCCGACTTCGGCTTCGAGGCGACCCTGCCCGCCTTCGAGGGCTGCGCCGCCTGCCACAGCACGCCGGCCATGAAGCCCACCCAGCACCAGGACTGGGAGACCAAGTGCGCCCTGTGCCACACCTTCCCCTCGCCGCGGGAGGCCTTCGCCGACTCGGCACCGCTGCTCGAAGGCGTGCCCCGCCGGCGCCCGATCGGCTTCCGCATCGAGACCCAGGAGCACCCGATGATCGTCGCGGACCCCGAGGCCGGGACGCGCCCCGAGGCCTGCGTGCGCTGCCACCGCGCTCCGGTGACCGAGCTGCCCTCGCGCATCCGCGAGGCGCGCTTCGACCACGCGACGCACCTGCCTTCTGAGTTCAGCGCGGAGGACTGCAAGGACTGCCATGGCTCGCGCATCGACGACGCCTCCAGCCCGGCCGAGATCGGAAACCGGCTGGCCAACGTGCGCCTGGCCCAGGGCTCCGGGGCCTACGGCCTGACCTACGACCCCGATGCCTGCATGCGCTGCCACAAGGGCTCGCAGCCCGTGCCTGACTTCGACGCGACGGACAGCGTGCGCGCCGTGCTCTTCTCGCACCGCCAGCACCTGGGGTCGCGCAAGCAGGACCTCGACTGTGCCTCCTGCCACGACGTGCCCCAGGGGGCGGCCCTGGCCGACCCCACGCGCTACTTCCGCACCCGCGCCTGCTCGACCTGCCACAACCACACCGACCAGCCGGAGATCACGGGCGGCCTGGGCTCCCAGTCCACCGAGTCCTGCGCGCGCTGCCACACGGGCTCGATCCCGGCCATCGACGCCTCGAGCGAGCGCCCCGAGCTGTGCGGCCGGCGCCGGATCTCCGCGATCCAGGGCACCCAGTTCCACCCCGCGGATCGCGACTGCACCTCCTGCCACCAGATCCTGGAGCAGACGCTCACCAAGCTGCTCGTGTCTTCGATCAGCACCCAGCCGGACATGGCCGTCAAGAAGGCGCACGGCGCGCGAACCAAGGAGCAGCTGAGGGGCTCGTGCCTGCAGTGCCACTGGTCGCGCTACATGAATACCATGGGGGACGATCCGGAGGACCCGCGGGTGCGGCGCGAGCAGGGCGCCCTGTCCGACCCCTACCCGGGAGTGGCCGGCAGCCGATGAACTGGACCCTGCTGCGCTCTCCCTGGGCCATCGGCCTGACCGTGCTGACGCTGGGCGCCTTCGTCGGCTGGTGGCTGTCGGCCGGGATCGACCCCGGCCGCGGTCCGGCGGCGGACACGGGCTTCCTGCTCTGGAGCGGCTGGGTCGCGGTCGCCCTCTACCTGGCCGTGGTCGCTTACGTCGCGCGCAAGTACGTGCACCGCATCCTGCCGACGCCCACGCGCAAGGCTCTGCGTCCCCTGCGCGACAAGGTCGAGAAGGCCACCGTGCGCCTGCAGCAGGTCGAGGGCCAGGTGCTGACCGGGGTGCTCGAGTTCAAGAAGGACGTCGAGAGCAAGGTCCAGGCGATCCTGCGCGAGGAGGGGGTCACCAAGCTCCTGAAGGTGGACGTGCTGACGACCCCCGCGGGCCAGACGCCTCCCTTCCTGCTGGACATCAGGAGCCCGGAGCCGCGCAAGCGCGTCCTGATCTGGCTGCACGCGCACCTCTACCTGGGGCTGGGCGCGGCCCTGCTCGTGCTGCTGCACGGCGGGGGCGTGTGGACCACGCCCATGGGGCTCTTGCTCAACGGCTTCAGCCTGTTCGTGACCCTCAGCGGCGCAGTCGGGGTGTGGTACTGGGCCGTGGGCCCGGCGCGCCTGACCCGCGCCGAGGGGCTCTTGTCGGTGGAGGAGGCCTACTCCCTCGAGGAGCACTTCGGGCGCAAGGTGAAAGAGCTGCTCGACCCGGCGCGGGAGTTCAAGAAGGAGGAGCAGGGCGCCGAGTTCAACGAGGTGCGCCCCGTCTGGAAGCAGGTGGCCAAGCTCTTCGGCGGGTCGCGGCGCCCGGAGCGTGCGGCGATCGAGGCGGCCCTGGCCCCGTCGAGCGCAGCGGACAAGGCGCTGCTGGCGGAGCAGGGCGATCTCGTGATCTTGCTGCACCAGCACCAGCGGGTGCGCCGCGAGCTGTCCAGATTGATGCGCGCCAAGCGCGCCATGGGCGTCTGGCGCCTGGCCCATGTGCCCGCGTCGGTGCTCCTCGTCGGGTTGCTCGTGTTCCACGTCTTCAGCGTGTGGTGGTACTGAGATGGCACAGGACGACGCCTTCCGCGCCAAGCTGCTCGACCGTCTCGAGCGCCTCCCGCTCTTCGCCGACATCAACAAGCCGAGCTTGAAGAAGGCGCGCGAGGCGCTGACTCAGTTCGCCAAGTTCGAGACCTACGCTCCCGGCAAGACGATCATCGAGCAGGGCAGCTTCGCCGTGGAGTTCGGAGTGCTGATCGACGGCCTGCTCGGCGTCCAGCTGGTCGACCCCGGGGGCGCGACCCGGCGCCTGGCGACCATGGGACCCGGCGACTGGTTCGGCGAGATGACCGCCCTCTCGAACCAGGCCGCCAGCGCGCGGGTCGTCGCCGAGCAGCGCTGTCTCGTGCTGCACCTCGACCCGCCCCTGTTCAAGGCCTTCTACGAGTCGGCCAAGGGCGCGGGGGAGTTCCGGCGCAAGATCGACGAGGGCTACCAGGCGCGCAGCCTGGCCGGGCACCTGCGCACCGCGCCGCTGTTCGCCAGCCTCGGCAACAGCGAGCTGAGCGCCATCGCCGAGCGCGCCCAGCTGGTGATGTTCGACGAGGGGCAGGAGATTGCCTCCTTCGGCCAGCCCGCAGATTCGATCTTCATCGTGCGCACCGGGGCGGTCACGCGGCTCAACCCGGAGCGCGACGCCGAGGGCAAGCTGATCGAGCGGCGCATCCACTCGTACTACCGGGCAAACTCGTCCTTCGGCGAGGAGGCCCTGGCGCCCGGGGACCTGACCTGGTCCGGGACCTACACGGCCACGGCGCCGACCCACGTGGTGAAGCTGCCGCGCTCGATCTTCGAGGCGGCCCTGCCCGAGGTCGACATGGGCGGCACCGACGCCATGCTGCGCCTGCGCATCATGGCCCAGGAGATGGTCGTCGAGGAGAGCGGCTCCCTGGGTGAGATCGACCTGATGGCGGGCAAGGAGACGGTCAAGGGCGGGCGCGCCCTGGTCATCGACCTCTCCAAGTGCACGCGCTGCAACGCCTGCGTCGAGTCCTGCGTGGCGGTCCACGAGGACGGCGTCCCGCGCCTGTCCAAGAAGGGCAACCGCATCGAACCCTCCGCCCCGGGCGAGCCCACGCGCGTCCTGACCTCGGCCTGCTACAGCTGCGAGATCCCCGACTGCATGGCCTCGTGCGACTTCGGCGCCATCCGGCGCGACGCGGGGGGCTCGATCGACTTCGTCTGGGACAACTGCACGGGCTGCGGCAAGTGCCCTTTGGCCTGTCCCTACGACGTGATCCGCATGACGCCTCCGCCGGCGGAGGGGGACTCGCGCCCCGAGGGCTGGCTGACCGGCCTGCCCCTGATCGGCAGCTGGTTCCGGCCCTCGAAGAAGGCCGCCGCGCAGGAGGGCAAGGGCGTGGAGACCGGCGAGCGCACGGGGACGCGGGTCATCGCCAAGGCCATCAAGTGCGACCTGTGCGAGGGCCTGCCCTACGAGGCCTGCGTCTACAACTGCCCCTGTGGCGCCATCGACCGCGAGGATCCTTTCGACCTCTTCGCCAAGGACCCGAAAGCGGGGCCCCTCTGACATGACGGCCAGTGGCGAAGTGCGTGTCCTGTTCCTGATTCCGCCCAAGAAGAAGTCGGACCCGATCCGGCTCTCGAGTACGGCCAAGCGGATCGTGGTCGGCTCGGGGCCGGAGTGCGGGCTGACCCTCGAGGACCCCCTGATCAGTGCCGCGCACCTCAGCCTGGAGTGCGCCGGCACGGCCTTCTTCGTGGCGGACGAGGGCAGCGCGACCGGGACCTACCTCAACGGCTTCCCGGTCACCGAGCGCACCCAGCTCTCCAAGGACGACGTCCTGGTCCTGGGCTGCAGTCGGATCAAGATCACGGCCCTCGACGAGGGCGGCGCGCCGCAGCTCAAGCTGGGCCTCGAGGAGCGTCGCTTCCAGTTCATCGAGAAGGCCAAGTCCGGAGAGATCGCGGACCTCTACCAGCTGGCCCGGGCCGAGGTGGGCTTCGGACGCTCACCGAGCCTGGCCCTGGCCAACGTGCTCGGCGGGCTGCTGGCCCTGGGGCTGGTGGGGCTGCTCTTCCTGGCCGGCCCGCGCGAGCTGCTGGCCGAGCCGGGGGCGCTGCACGTCACCCACGCGCGCCTCTTCGACGACCCCGAGACCTGGCGCGCGGTCTTCCCCGACGCCGTGGCCGTGGCCGAGGCCCAGGGCTGCGCGGCGTGCCACGAGCCCTTCGGGAACACGCCCCTGGAGCGCTGCGCCAGCTGCCACGGCGACTTGCTGCGCGACCAGCATCCGTTCAGTGCCGAGCCCTTGGCGCAGAAGGCGGGCTTCGAGCAGGGCTGGACCGAGCTGGCCTGCGTCGATTGCCACGTCGATCACCCGGGGGCGGAGACCTGGGGCCTCGTGCCTCCGGTCGCGGAGACCCCCCAGTCCTGCGACCTGTGCCACGAGTCGCGCAGCGAGGCGCCCGCCGGGCTGTCGGTGGTGCCCGTGCCGCGCACGCGCGAGGTGGCCGTGGCCTACGACGCCTTCTCCCACGCGGACCACCTGGCGCCGGGGCTCTCGATCGCCTGCACGGACTGCCACACGCCGGCGCAGCGCACGGCGGACGCCCCGCGCTCGCGTAGCGACCACGACTTCGACACGGTCCTGTTCGAGACTTGCGAGGGCTGCCACTCCACCGACGCCACGCGCCTCGACCCCGCTCGGGTCGCGTTCCAGGGCGAGGGGGAGGGCAAGGCCACGCCCTTCAGGGTCGACTGGCACGGCGCCGACGACGACGGTGGGGCGCAGTGCCAGATGTGCCACGCGAAGACCTACGAGAAGGAGCTGGGGCGGGAGCGCCTGGACATGCCCCAGGGGCGCGTGTCCTTCGAGCTGGCACGCTTCTTCGACCACGGCAGCTTCTTCGAGGGACACCCGGAGTACACGCCGGACTCGGACCTCGAGAGCTGTGCGACCTGTCACTTCGACGACGACACGATCCGCGCCGAGGCCCAGGTCCTGCCCTTCTGGCACGGCCTGCACCTGGCCACCCTCTACCCCCAGAGTGACGCGGAGATGGGCGCCCTCTCCAGCGACCTCGAGCGCGGCTGCCAGAGCTGCCATACGGGGATCTCCTCCTCGGGCGCCCTCGCGGCGGATCCCTGGCGCGACACGGGGGAAGCGAGCTGCGCGGTGTGCCACGAGCCTGACGCACTGCTGCCGGCTGCCTTCGAGACCCGCAGCGTGGAGCGTGCGCGCTTTCCCCACGACGTGCACGTGGCCGCCTTCGGCCGGGCGCAGAGCCTGGCCCAGGGTTGCTTCGCCTGCCACGCCTTCGACTCGAACGGGGAGAGTGACCTCTACGCCTTCCCGAGCACGGACGCGACGATCATCGAGAGCTGTGGCGAGTGCCACGACGGCCACGCCGAGGTGGGCGGCGGCGCCTGCCAGATGTGCCACGCCGCCGACGACAGCGTCTGGAGCGGCAGCCTGCTCATGCGTGACAACTGGCCCGAGCTCAACACCTTCGACCACCAGAGCGCGGGCCACGTGAACGAGGACTGCAGCGTGTGCCACATGGACACCGAGGGGGCCACCCGCGTGCGCGCCGTTCCCATCCCCAGCGAGGACCAGGACGCCTGCCGTAAGTGCCACCTCGGCCAGCAGAAGCGCTTCCACTGGCGATGACTTCGAGTGAACGCATCAGCCTGACCTTCGACGTGGGCGGGCAGCCGCGGCGCGTCGTCGTGGCGCGCGACGCAGTCCTGGGGCGTGAGCCGGACTGCGATGTGGTGCTGATGCACAAGAGTGTCTCGCGCCACCATGCACGCCTGGCGCACACCGACGCCGGCTGGGAGGTGGTCGACCTGGGTAGCGCCAACGGGACCTTCGTCAACGGGGCCAAGGTGCAGCGCCGGCGCGTGGCCGGGGGCGACGTCGTCAAGCTGGGGCAGCTCGAGCTGGCCTGTGCCGAGGCGGCTGCGCCCTCGTTCCAGGTGCCGTCCCTGCACGCGGCGGCGGAGGGGCTGGGGGACGGGATGCAGACCCTGGCCGCGCCGGTGGGGGACATGGACCTGCGCCTCGAGTCAGTGCTCTCCTCCGCGCCGGAGGACGTCCTGGCCCCGGGAGCGGCGGGTGTCGGCGTCCCGCGCCCATCGGCCGCCGCGCGCCTGGTGCACATGCTCAAGGACGCGACCGAGGCCCTGCTCGAGGGCGAGGGCTTCGACGCCACCCTGGAGCGC
>JAJFFA010000378.1 GCA_021776885.1 Planctomycetota bacterium | reverse complement strand
CACGCCCCGGCCGAGCAGTGGAACGAGAAGGTCCAGGCCCTGCTCGAGGCCCAGGTGGCCCTCTTCGAGACGCCCCTCGACGCGCCCGAGCGCGGGGAGCTCGAGCGCGCCGCGGGCGCCCTGGACGCCGCCCTGGCCCTGTGTCCGACCCACGCGCGGGCGCTCTTCGAGAGGGGGCTGGTGGCCCTGCGCCTGGGCCAGGGCGAGGAGGCCCTACGCCTCCTGGAGCAGTCCGGCGACGTCGACCGCGCCTCGCGCCGGGCGAACGGGGTGGTCAACGCCTTCGTGCGCCAGGTGGCGGCCGAGGTGGAGGGGGTCGTGCTCTACGACGCCGACGCCGACTTCGCCGCGTGGCACCCCCTGGGCCTCGTCGGCTGGGAGTGGATGCGTGACCACTGTCACCTGAACGAGAGCGCCCGCAGCGTGCTCTGCGAAGCCCTGTCGCCGGTCATCCTGGACGCGCTCTCGGGATGACCCTGTCCACGGGATAGGATCAGGGGATGGCCGAGGTTGCACCGACCGAATCGAAGGCCCCGCGCAGTCGCGTGGGGGGCGCCCTACGCGACGCCGGGGTCGGGCTGGGGGTGGCCCTGGCCCTGTTCCTCGTGGCCGAGGTGGCCCTGCGCTTGCTGGGCGTGGCGACCCCCGGATCGGGCCAGGACCCCCTGCGCGGTTTCGGAGCCAGCGAGCGCATGCTGGTCCCCGATCCCAAGCTCGAGGGCGGCTGGATGACCCGCGTGCGCGACACGCCGGGCTCCGAGCGACGCCTCCCGCCCAAGGGCTCGAAGCAGCGCGTGCTGCTCTTCGGTGGCTCGAACGTGGACGGCATGAAGGCCCAGGAGCTGGAGCAGTTCCTGGCCGCCCGCGGCGGGGCTGAGCGCTTCGAGGTCTTCAACCTCGGGCGCTCGGGCTTCGGCAGTGGGCGGGTCACGCGCCTCTTCGTCCAGGCCGTGTCGGTGCTCGAGCCCGACCTGTGCGTGATCTACGCCGGCCACAACGAGTTCGTCGAGCGCTCCTTCAAGCTCGACATCGAAGACCAGCTGGGCGCGGCCGGCGGAGCCCTGGCCGCCCTCGCTGCGCGCAGCCACGTCGTGAGCGGCGTGATGGAGCTGGTCCAGGGACCTGCGGCACCCCAGGCCAGCGAACAGGCGACCGAGGGCCCGGATGACTCGGGCGACCCGGACGCGGCGACCCGCGCCCACGACGACGCGCGCTGGAACACCGAGTACGCCAAGTTCGCGGACCTGCCCTACACGGAGACCCTCGCGGTCTACGCCCAGTACGAGGAGAACCTGCGCCTGATGTGCCGCGCGGCCCGCGAGCGCGGCGTCGACGTCCTGCTCTCGACCGTCGTGCACAACCGCATGTCGGCCCCCTTCGTCTCGGGCTGCGCGGGGGTGGTGGGGGGCGACCCCGACTTCGCGGAGCTGCGCAAGCGCATCCAGCGCACCCTGCCCACGGCCCTGGAGCCGATCCTGGCCGACGACATGCAGGCGCGCGTGCACGGCTGGAGCTACCGCAGCAACATGAGCCGCGCCGCCCACCGCAAGGCGATCCGCCAGGACAAGGACTACGCCGAGGTCCAGCGCGGAATGCGGCCCTGCACGGGGCCCTTCGCCGACGCGCGCCGCGGCCTGGGCCCGATCGCGCTCTTCGACGACCACGTCAACGCCCTGCTCGACGCCCTCGAGGCCTTCTGGAGCGGTGCCCTGGTCAGCGCCGAGCGCGAAGCCCGCGAGACCGCCGAGGTGCTGCTGTTGCGCGCCGTCGAGGCCTGCCCCGACCACGCGCGCAGCCTGTTCGAGCTGGGCCTGGTCGAGCTGGCCCTCGGGCGCGACCGCGCCCGTGCCGTGCAGCGCCTGGAGGACGCCGCGCGCTTCGACCACGCACCGCGCAAGGCCAGCGAGCTGGTCAACGACATCGTGCGCCGCGTCGCGACCGAGCACCCCGAGGTCCACTTCCACGACGGCGACGCCGCCCTGCGGGCCTGGATGCCCGACGGGCTGGTGGGCTGGGAGTGGATGTACGACCATTGCCACCTGAACGACGGCGCCAAGTCGGTCCTGCTCGACGAGTTCAGCGCGCCGATCGTCCGCGCCCTCGACACCCGCCGCGGCGAATGAGCGCCGAGACCCTGCCATGAAGAACCTCCTCGCCTACCTGCGTGCCCACCCTCTGGTCTGGATCCTGCCCCTGGTGCTGATCGCGGCCCTCGTCTGGCTCATCGCGCAGCGCATGGGCAACACGCCGGGCAACCCGTTCATCTACGACATCTGATGCCGGGCCGCTCGCGTCGCCTGGCCGGACTGGTGCAGTCCGACATCCGCGCCATGACCCGCGCCTGCGAGGCCGCGGGCGGGATCAACCTGGGCCAGGGCATCTGCGACCTGCCGACCCCGCCCCTGGTGCGCGACGGCGCCATCCGCGCCATCCAGGAGCGCAAGAGCACCTACTCCTACGCCGAGGGCATCGCGCCCCTGCGCGAGAAGATCGCGCTCAAGCTCGCCCGGGACAACGGCTTCGAGGCCGACCCCGTCTCCGAGATCGTCGTCACCACGGGTTCGGCCGCGGCCTTCGCCTGTGCCCTGCACGCCCTGCTCGATCCGGGGGATGGCCTCTTGATCCTCGAGCCCTACTACGGCTACCACCTGAACGCCGCGCTGCTGGCGGGCATCGAGCCGCGCTTCCTGACCCTCGAGGCCCCGGACTTCGCCCTGGACGAGGAGGCCCTGGGGGCCGCCGTCGACGCGGGCACCCGCGCCCTCGTGCTGTGCACGCCCTCGAATCCCAGCGGCAAGATGTTCACCCGCGCCGAGCTCGAGGCCGTCGAGCGCGTGGCCGTCGAGCGCGACCTGCTGGTGATCACCGACGAGATCTACGAGTACATCCGCTACGACGGCCGCGAGCACATCTCGCCCGCCACCATCGGCAAGCTGCGCGAGCGCACGGTCTCGATCATGGGGCTCTCGAAGACCTTCAGCATCACAGGCTGGCGCCTGGGCTACGCCGTCGCCCCGCCGGAGATGGCAAGGGCCATGACCCTGGTGCACGACCTGTTCTACATCTGCGCACCGACCCCGCTGCAGCACGCCGCGGCGGCGGGCTTCGACGCCCCGCCCAGCTTCTTCACGGACATGGCGGCCGAGTACGCCCAGAAGCGCGCGCTGCTGTGCGACACCCTCGACGCGGTCGGCCTGCGGGCCATCCGGCCCCAGGGCGCGTACTACGTGCTGGCGGACGTCTCGAGCCTCGAGGCCGCGAGCGCCAAGGACGCGGCCATGCGCCTGCTCGAGGAGACGGGCGTGGCCTCGGTGCCGGGCAGCGCCTTCTACTCCGGCGACGCGGGCGAGTCCCTGGTGCGCTTCTGCTACGCCAAGGAGCTGGACGAGCTCGAGGAAGCCTGCCGCCGGCTGCGCGCCTGGCGCGCCTAGGTTGCCTGAGCCCCCACGAGCTCTTGGCGTGTCGCAAGT
>JAJFFA010000377.1 GCA_021776885.1 Planctomycetota bacterium | reverse complement strand
AGCGCCACGGCGAGGAGCGGCTCGGCCTCCGCGTCGCGACCCTGGGCGCCGAAGAGCAGCGCCGCCAGATTGCTCAGGGAGGAGAGGGTGTCGGGATGGTCTGCGCCAAGCAGCTCGCGCCTCTTCTCGAGCGCTCGGGTCTGCAGCTCCTCTGCCTCCGCGTAGCGCCCCTGGTCCGCGTAGAGCATCGCCAGACTGTCCAGCGAAACGAGCGTGTCGGGATGCTCCTCGCCCAGCACCCTGCGCCGCGTCTCGAGCGCCTCGACCTGCAGCGGTTGCGCCTCCGCGTAGCGGCCCTGGTCCCTGTAGAGCAGCCCCAAGTTCCCCAGCGAGATGAGCGTCTCGGGATGCTCCTCACCCAGCACCTTGCGCCGCAACTCGAGCGCCTGGAGGTAGAGCGTCTCCGCCTCCGCGTAGCGCAGCTGGTTCGCGCGCAGCACGCCCAAGTTGTCCAGCGACGAGAGCGTGTCGGGATGTTCCTCGCCCAGCACCTCGCGCCTACCCTGGAGCGCCTGAAGCTGCAGCTCCTCCGCCTCCGCGTAGCGGCCCTGGCCGCTGTAGAGCGCCCCCAGGTTGCCCAGGGAGGCGAGCGTGTAGGGATGATCCTCACCCAGCACCTCGCGCCTGCGCTCGAGGGCCTCGAGTTGCAGCCGCTCCGCGTCCGCGAGGCGGCCTTGCCCCTTGTAGAGCGCTCCCAGGTTGCCCAGCGAAGTGATCGTCTCGGGATGGTCCTCACCGAGTACCCGGCGCCTCTTCTCGAGCGCCTGGATGTAGAGCGCCTCCGCCTCCGCGTAGCGCTACTGATCCGCGTAGAGCCCCGCCAAGCTGTTCAACGACGTGAGCGTGTGGGGATGGTCCTCGCCCAGCACCCTGCGCCTCGTCTCCAGCGCCTGAAGCTGCAGCCGCTCCGCCTCCGCGTAGCGGCCTTGGCTCTCGTAAAGCGCTCCCAGGTTGCCCAGCGAGATGAGCGTGTCGGGATGCTCCTCACCCAGCACCTCACGCCGCTTCTCGAGCGCTTCGACGTAGAGCGCCACGGCCTCCGTGGTCCTGCCCAGCTCCAGGTAGACCGTCGCCAGGTTGTTCAGCGAAGCGATCGTGCTGGGATGATCCTCGCCGAGCACCTCGCGCTGCCTCTCGAGCGCCTGGACGCAGAGCGGCTCGGCCTGGGCGTGGCGACCTTGGGCCAGGTAGAGCGCTGCCCGGTCAACCCGCGCGGCCAGGGCGACGGGGTGGTCCGAGCCCAGGAGCGCTTCCTGATCCCGCCAGGCCCGCTCCACGAGCGGCTCGGCCTTGTCATGCAGGCCGAGGGAGAGGTAGGCGACACCCAGGACCGAGCGCAGCCGCGCCGCCTCGCGCGGGCTCGCGGCCAGCCCCTCGAGGGCTTCCGTGGCGCGGTCGAGCAGCTCGCTGACCTGCACGGGCTGGCCGCGGGTGGCCTCGGGTTCGAGGGCCTCGAACTGGCGCACGAGGAAGTCCGTGACTCCCTCGCTCGCGGCCCGCGCCTCGTCGGCCGCCGTGCGCAGGCGCGACTCGTTCAGGGCCGCCGCAGCGGACAGCTCCTTGGCCGCGAGCGCCGCGTCGCGCGCCGTTCTGATCTCCTCGTTCTTCGCGCCGAAGACGACAGCTGCCGAGCTGCTGCCGCCCACGCTCAAGAGCACCAGCGCCGCCAGCGAGGCCGCCAGGCCGCGGTTGCGCTGCACCCACTTCTTGAGCTCGACCAGCGCGCCGGTGCGATGCGCCTGCACTACGCGGTTCTCGAGGAAGGCGCGCAGGTCGTTCGCAAGCCCCCCCATGTCCGCGTAGCGCTGAGCCGGATCGCGCGCCATCGCCTTGTCGCAGATCGCCTCGAGCTCGACCGAGACGCTCTCCTGGGCCAGCTCGTGCACCGGCTTCGGGGGGCCTTCGAGCACGCGCATCAGGATCGTGCGCGCAGAGACCCGCGCGCCCGGCGGGACGAACGGCACGCAGCCCGTCAGCAGCTGGTAGAGGATCGCGCCCAGGGAGTACACGTCGGAGCGCGGTCCGACGCGCTCGATCTCGCCACGCGCCTGTTCGGGCGGCATGTACGCCGGCGTGCCCACCACCGTGCCGTCCATGGTGACGATCGGAGAGTCGATCTCGCCGTCGCGCGACTCCCTGCGGTCGGTACGCACCTGCGACAGGGACGCGATCGAGGGCTCGGGGCGCAGGTCGTGGGAGTCGTCGCGGCCCTCGACCCGCGCCAGCCCCCAGTCCATCACGTACACCTCGCCGTACTTGCCCACCATGATGTTGGCCGGCTTCAGGTCGCGGTGCACCACGCCCTTGTCGTGGGCGTAGGCCATGGCCTCGCAGACCTTCAGCAGGACTCCCAGGGCACGCGTCAAGCTCCAGTCCTCGTCGCCCGCGTGCACCAGCTCGAAGATCTCCTTCAGCTCGCGTCCGCGCACCAGGCGCATCGTGAAGTAGACGTTGCCCGCGGGGTCCAGACCCAGCTCGTGCACCGGCACGACGCCGGGGTGCTCGAGCTGACCGGAGACCTGCGCCTCCTCCAGAAAGCGCGCGAGCGAGACGGGCTCGGCCGCTGAGCCGGCCCCCGAGCCCTGGCCCAGGATCACCTTCATCGCGAGGGTGCGGCGCAGGTCCGTGTCGAAGACCTTGAGCACCGCGCCCATCCCTCCGCGGCCCAGCTCGCCTTTGAACACGTAGCGCTCATGGGTTTTCGTGGCGAGCCCCTCGAGCCGCGTCGCGGAGGAGAGCGCCGAGGCCCCCTCGTCCCCCAGCTGGAGCGTCGGCTCGGCGCCCTCGCCCAGCGTCCTCGAGAGGTTCTCACGGAACGTGCTCTCGACGGAAGGCAGCTCGGGGGAGGGCAGCTCGGGGGACGAGTCGTCGGTGTTCGGGTCGGTCATGGGGCGCACTTCGGCTGGCAGGACTCGAAGGCTGGGCTATCTCACCACACCGACCCGCAGCCCGTCACCGCTGGGCACGATCGAGGCCCGCAGAACACCCCGCCTTCGCGCGCGACTGGAGCGCACACCACGCGACGACGCAGCCCCTGCCTGCCCATGGCAACGGGCCCCGGCCCCCCCACGACGGGGGACCGGGGCCCGGCTTTCGTTGGAGCCCGAGGCAATCAGGGCTCGAAGTCGACGGCCTCGGCGTCGGACAGGTTGAAGCCGTTGCCGCCCGGTCCCATCGGGTCGCGGTACCAGAGCTGGAAGTTCAGCGTCTGGCTGGCCATGCCCGCGGCGACGATGGCCGCCGCCGAGGGCGCGCCGAAGTTCACGTTCTTCACGACCACGTTGTTCGCGGCCAGCTCCGGCGGCTGGATGCGCTGGCTGATCCCACCGACGCAGCGGAAGCCGTCGCCGAAGGGCGCCATGATCTGGTTCGGGCCGTAGTAGAACAGGCCGAAGGAGTTGAAGACCCCCGTGCCGACGAGGGTCAGGTCCT
Source organism: Planctomycetota bacterium (assembly GCA_021776885.1). Classification (GTDB taxonomy): domain Bacteria; phylum Planctomycetota; class UBA1135; order UBA1135; genus JAJFFA01. The sequence goes on along the minus strand of JAJFFA010000377.1, from coordinate 120 downwards.
GGTCGACGACCGAGCGGCTGCCGAAGGACTGCAGGCAGGCGCCGTTGCCGACCGAGTTGGGCGCACCCACACAGTACGGCGAACCGATGTGCTGCGGGGCCGCGCCGCTGCAGTCACAGC
>JAJFFA010000376.1 GCA_021776885.1 Planctomycetota bacterium | reverse complement strand
GCAGAGGGCGCTCCGATGAGCTCGCCCTCGAAGTGCACCCGGTGCGGCAGGTCCGCGGCCAGGGGGAAGCGCGGACGAAAGCGCAGACCGTCCGGCGCGCGCTCCACGCGGCCCATCACCCCGGGCAGCGCGGCGTCGCTCTCCACGCCCCTTGCGCTCTCGGTGAAGACCGCGAGGACGCCCTGGCGCTCGTCCTCGGCCAGCAGCTCCCAGCGCGCGATCTCTTCCGTGGAGAGGCCAGCGACGACGAGGGTGGCGAAGTCCGGGTGGCGCGGATCGTCGACCAGCCGGATCGCCGGGGTCCCCGGGGCCTCCGGTGTCCCCGGTGTCCCCGATGTCCCCGATGTCAGCGGCCGCGCTGTCGCAGCCGGACCGGTCGCGCTCGCGCAGCCGAGCGCTCCCCAGGCCAGAGCGCAGAGCAGCGCGGCGTGCCCCGGTGCCATGCTGATCAGAAGCGCGCGGCCGGGAGGACGACCAGGTCGAGGGTGCCGCCGGGCATGCGCTGCAGGGCGACGAAGTGTTCCGGGTCCAGCACCTCGAGCTGCAGGATCCCGGACCCCGAGCGGGGCTCGTAGGGCACGCCCGCGAGGTAGCCCTCGGGCTTGGCGTTGATCTCGCCCTCGAAGGCGGCGATGTCCGCGGCCTCGATCACCATCAGGGGCAGGTTGCTGTTGGCGATCAGGACCCTGTCCCGGCCGCCGGTCGTGTAGCTGACCATGTCGAGCGGGTAGTTGCCCGAGCCCAGCTCGGCCAGGGTGCGTCCCTTGACGTGGGCGCCGGCCTCGAGGTCCCCGGCCGGGAACGTGACCAGGGGCGTGCAGAGGTAGGCCGCGAGGATCTGCGCTTCGCCGGCGGCCTCGAAGGGCACGAAGGTGCGGATCGGCGCGTGGGTCTCGTAGGCCCCGTGGGCACCGTGGTAGATCTCGAGCGTCGTCGCCGTCACGTCGCCCTCGGCTCCGCCCAGGGCGGGGAAGGGAACGCGCCACAGGGTCGACGCGAACTCCTCGTTGGAGAGGCCGGTGACGAAGAGCGTCCCGTCCACCCAGGCCATGTCCGTGATCGTGTCGGAGCGCAGCTTCGCCCCCGCCTTCCAGGGGTGCTGCTTGTCGGCGTCGACGGGGTTCGGCAGCTCGACCCGCACGAAGGCCGCCTCGTCCAGGGCGCTCTCCTCGATGTTCCCCTCGGCATCGATCGTCAGCAGGACATCCGCGTCCGCGACCTCGTTGGGAAGCTGCCAGCGGTCGCTCCACCCGCTGCGGCCGCGCGACACGGCGAGGAAGACCTTCCTGTTGATCGGGTGGACCGCGAGGTCGTGGATCATGACCTCGCCGGCGCTGGTCCCGAGCCGTGCGGCGAGACGCGCTTCGACGTCGGTCATCGCGACGTTGGCGGCGTCCGAGGGGGGCTCCCCGGGGGCCATGTCGAGGGCAAAGACCGCACCGGACTTGCTGTCGCCGACGAACAGCACTCCGTTGGGGTCGAAGGCCAGGCAGCTCATCGCACGGATGTTCGGCTGGCCCAGATCGAAGTCCTGGGCCAGGGCGACGGCGCTGGTCAGAGCGCACGCCGCAACGGAGAGCAGGAGCGAGGGGGCGGTCTTCATCGGTTCTTTCCTTCTGAGCTCGACGCGGGGTGACGCGAGGGTAGCTCGATCCAGGCCACCCAGCGCAGGGTCACACACAAGGCTCACGTAACAGCCCGCCCGCGCCACCATCGGGCCCGACGCCAGGTCATGACCCTGACCTGCCAAAGCGTCGACTCGGCCTACGGCGCGAAGGAGTCTCCGGTCGACTCTCGCCGCTCGCCGTCAGCGCCCGAGCTCGATGCCCTCCAGGCGATTGAGCTGGTCGCGCATGCGCGCGGCCTCCTCGAAGCGCAGCTCCTCGGCCGCCAGGAGCATGTCGGCGCGCAGCTTCTCGATCTCGCCGCGCAGCTTCTTGGGGGTCCAGGAGAGGGCCTCGTCCTCCGCCGCCCGGTCGTCGCCCGGGGGCGGCGCGACCTCGACGTAGTCCATCTCGTAGACGGCCTCGAGGGAGTCGCGCAGGGGCTTGATGATCGTCTTGGGCTCGATGCCGTGCTCGGTGTTGTAGGCCAGCTGGACCTCGCGCCGGCGGGCGACCTCTTCCATGGTGATCTTCATCGAGTTGGTGACCTTCTCGGCGTAGAAGATCACGCGCCCGTTCACGTTGCGCGCCGCCCGGCCGCAGGTCTGGATCAGGGACGTGGCGGCGCGCAGGAAGCCCTCCTTGTCCGCGTCGAGCACCGCCACCAGGGCCACCTCCGGCAGGTCGAGGCCCTCGCGCAGGAGGTTGATGCCGACCAGCACGTCGAACTCCCCCGCGCGCAGGTCGCGCAGGATGGCGGAGCGCTCGATGGCGTCGATCTCCGAGTGCAGGTAGCGCACGCGCACGCCCAGCTCGGAGTAGTACGTCGTCAGCTCCTCCGACGAGCGTTTGGTCAGGGTCGTGACCAGCACGCGCCAGCCGTCGGCCACGACCTTGCGCACTTCGTGCAGCAGGTCGTCGACCTGGGTGCGCGCCGGGCGCATCTCGATCGGGGGGTCGAGCAGGCCCGTGGGGCGCACCAGCTGCTCGACGATCTTGCCCTTCGACTTCTCGCGTTCGTAGGGACCGGGGGTGGCCGAGACGTGCACGATCTGGCGCACCAGGCCCTCGAACTCGTCGAACTGCAGGGGGCGGTTGTCGAGGGCGCTGGGCAGGCGGAAGCCGTGCTCCACCAGGGTCGTCTTGCGCGAGCGGTCGCCCTTGAACATGGCCCCGACCTGGGGCATGGAGACGTGGCTCTCGTCGACGAAGAGCACCCACTCGGGCGGGAAGTAGTGCAGCAGGGTGAAGGGCGGCTGCCCGGGCTGGCGCCCGTCCATGAAGCGCGAGTAGTTCTCGATCCCGTTGCACACCCCCACCGTGCGCAGGAGCTCCAGGTCGTAGCGCGTGCGCTGCTCCAGGCGCTGGGCCTCGAGCAGCTTGTCGATGCTGCGCAGCTGGGTCAGGCGCTCCTCCAGCTCGGCCTCGATCAGGGGGATGGCCCGGGTCAGGCGGTCCTGGGGCGTGACGTAGTGGTTCTGGGGATAGATCGTGACCGCCTCCTCCTCGCCCAGGACCTCGCCCAGCAGCGGATTGACGCGGGTCAGGCTCTCGATCTCGTCGCCGAACATCTCGACCCGGATGACGCGGTCCTCCTCGTAGGCGGGGAAGACCTCGATCACGTCCCCGCGCGCGCGGAAGGTGCCGCGCCGGAAGTCCATGGTGCCGCGCGCGTACTGCATCTGGATCAGCCGGCGCATCAGGTCGTCGCGCCCGATCTCCTGCCCCAGCTCGAGGCGCAGGGCCATCTCGACGTAGTTGGACGGCGAGCCCAGGCCGTAGATGCACGAGACCGAGGCCACGATGATCACGTCCTCGCGGTCGAGCAGCGAGCGCGTCGCACTGTTGCGCAGGCGCTCGATGTTCTCGTTGCGGCTGGCGTCCTTCTCGATGAACGTGTCCGTCGAGGGCACGTACGCCTCGGGCTGGTAGTAGTCGTAGTAGCTGACGAAGTACTCGACCGCGTTGTGCGGGAAGAGCTCCTTGAACTCGGCGTAGAGCTGCGCGGCCAGGGTCTTGTTCGGGGAGAGCACCAGGGCCGGGCGCCCGACGTTCTGGATCACCGAGGCCATGGTGAAGGTCTTGCCCGAGCCGGTGATGCCCAGCAGGCACTGCTGCGCCTCCCCGGCGACCAGGCCGCGGGACAGGGCCTCGATCGCGGCGGGCTGATCCCCCATGGGCTCGAAGGGACAGACCAGCTCGAAGGGTCGGGTCTCGCTCACGCTCTCGTCCTCACGGGTGGGTCACGATCTCGAAGGCCTCGCGGCCCTCGACCAGGCGCAGGCGCGCGTCGAGGGGCACGTCGGCGTACTCGGACTCGCCGCCCCCGGGCCAGCTGACGTGCAGGGAGAGGATGCGCTGCGCGTGCCCCAGGCCGAGGTGTTGCTCGAGGGGGCCCCCGCCGAAGGAGCTGACGGAGCCCACGGCGCGGTGCACGCTGCGCGTCTCGCCCGCGACGGCGAAGTCGACCCGCACCCGCGCCCCGATGGCGGCGGGGTGCCCGCGGCTGGCGACCAGGCGCAGGCGCAGCCAGTGGCGGCCGTGCCCGGGGTTCTCGAACAGGGCATTGCGGAAGCCGTCCCCCGGATAGAAGCCCCCCAGCTGGTGGTACAGGTCGAGGTCGCCGTCGTCGTCGAAGTCGGCGAAGGCCACCCCGTGGCCCTTCTGCAGGTGCCCCAGGCCCGCGGCGCGGGTCACGTCGCGGAAGGCGACGCCGGCTTCGTTGCGGAAGAGCGCGTTGGGCACGAGCATCTCGTAGCCCGGCTCGCCGGTGGCCAGGTACAGGTCGCTCCAGCCGTCGTTGTCGACGTCGCCGAAGCCCGCCCCCATGGGCAGGAAGGGACGCGCCAGTCCGACCTCGGCCGCCACGTCGACGAAGCGTCCACCCAGGTTGTGGTACAGGCGCGGCGAGACGCCGTCGTGGGGCTCGCCCAGGGCGTCCGCGGCCACGTCGGCCAGGGTGCTCTGGAAGGCGCCGACGAACAGGTCCAGCCAGCCGTCCTCGTCGTAGTCGAAGAACCACGCCGCAAAGCTGCGCCCCGCGGGCTCGGTCAGCCCGAGCTCGGGGGCGACGTCGACGAAGTGGCCCGTGCCGTCGTTGCGGTAGAGCCGGTTCGCACCGATATTCGATACGTACAGGTCCAGGTCCCCGTCGTTGTCGTAGTCCCCGGCCGCCACGCCCTTCGCGTAGCGGTCATTGGTCACCCCGGCCTCGGCCGCACGGTCCTCGAAGCTGCCGTCCCCGCGGTTCATGAACAGCTGGGCAGGGAACTCCCCCGGCGCCGGCCCGATCTCGCGCCGCGACTCGTTGCCGATGAACAGGTCCAGGTGCCCGTCGCCGTCGAAGTCGCCGAAGCACGCACTCTGGGTCGGTCGCGCCGGGTCCGCCAACCCGGCCGCGCGGGTCACGTCGCGGAAGCGCCCCTGGCCGTCGTTCTCGAGCAGGGAGTTGCGGATCTGGCCGTGGTCGAAGAGCCAGGCGCCGCGCAGCACGAAGAGGTCGACGTCGCCGTCCCCGTCGTAGTCCGCGGAGATCAGGTTCAAGCCGCCCAGCTGCTGCTCCAGCCCGGCCTCGCGCGTGGCCGGCGTGAAGCTCAGGCCCGGCCCGCCACGGAACAGGGCCAGCCGATCCCGTGGGCCGTAGCCGCAGGTGGCCACGTCCAGGTGACCGTCCCCGTCAAAGTCCTCCACCGCGGCGCCCCCGCAGAGCGAGAAGGCGTCGACCCCCAGCTCCGCGCCGCGGTCGATGAAGCGCCCGACTGCGTCCCCCGCTGCCGCGTCCTGCACGGGAATGCGCTGCTCCTCGGGCAGCCCATCGGGGTACTCGCCCAGGGCCATCGCCGCCACGTTGAGCAGCCAGAGCACGTCACGCTGCTCGGGCTGCAGCTCGAGGTAGCGGCGGTACGTCTGCAGGGCGGCGCGCGCGGGCCCGCGCTCGGTATGCAGCCCGCCGCCCTCGAGGGGGAAGAGGCAGCACTCGCGGTGCGGACGCCGCACGCAGTTCTCCACCTCGGCCTGGCGCAGGTAGGCCAGGCCCAGCTTGCGCAGGTACTGGGGCAACCACCCCGCCCGCGCCGGAGACTCTTCGACCCAGGCCAGCCCACGCTGCGCGGCCTCGATGCCCTCCTGGACGCGGCCGGCCTGGAGCAGGGCGTCGATCAGCTCCAGGCGCAGCTCGAGCCGGCCGCGCTCGTCGGCCTCGCGCAGGCTCGCGCGCACCCGCGCCACCTTGCCCAGGCTGAGGAAGGGATTGTCCCCCACCTCGAGGGCCTCGGCCACGGCGTCGAACTCCGCCCGCAGGGCCTGCGCCTCGGGCGTCAGCCCCTCTGGCGCACCGGATGTTGCGTCCGAACTCACGTCCCGGGCGCAGGCGGCGACCAGAACGGAGAGCGGGAGCAGGCGGAGGAGAGCGCGGGGCGGCATGCGGATGCGGGAACCGGGGAGCGCGAAGTTATCATGTCCGGATGTCAGCCCCGCCCGTCACGCCGCGCTTCACTCCGACAGCCGGCGCCCTCGCCCTGGCCGCCTACGCC
>JAJFFA010000375.1 GCA_021776885.1 Planctomycetota bacterium | reverse complement strand
CGACTGCTCGGAGTGCCACACGCAGGAGGAGTTCCTCGACCTGCACGCCTTCGTCCACGACGACCGCTTCCCGCTCGATGGCAGCCACGCCCGGCCCGGGTGCACCGACTGCCACGCGGAGGAGCCCTTCACGGTCGAGGATCTGGCTGGATCCGAGCCCCCGGCCCTGGAGGCCTGGCGCGAGTGCAGCGACTGCCACACCTCACCCCACGACGGAGACTTCGTCGCCGGAATCGCGCGCCTGGTCGAGGCCACCCCCGGCGAGAGCTGCGTGACCTGCCACACCGTCTTCCACACGGGCTTCGACGACGAGGACGTCAGCACCACCCGCGCCCAGCACGCGCGCTCGGGCTTCCGCCTGGACGAGCCCCACGCGGACCTCGCCTGCGAGCGCTGCCACGATCCCGAGCTGCACGCCTTCGAACAGCGCTACCCGGGTCGCAGCTCCACGCGTTGCGAGGCCTGCCACACGGACGCCCACCGCGGCTTCTTCGACGAGGTCCTGGCCGAGACAGCAGCCGTACAGGAGGGCAGCTGCGTCGTGTGCCACCTCGAGACGCGCTTCGACAGCGTTCCCGAAGAGCGCTTCGACCACGCCCTCTGGACCAACTTCCCGCTGCTTGGAGCCCACCGCGAGAGCTCCTGCGAGACCTGCCACCCGCGCTCCGAGCTCGCCGACACGACCCACCGCAGCTTCGGCTTCGTCGACGAGCACTTCGGGCGCGTCGAGGGTTGCGAGACCTGCCACACCGATCCGCACCAGGGCGACTTCGATGGCCTGGGCGTGCCCAAGGAGATCGAGGGACGCAAGGGCTGCGCGCGCTGTCACATCGAGACCTCCTTCCGGGCCTTCGAGGGTGGCTTCAACCACAAGCGCTGGACCGGCTTTGCGCTGGACGGCGCACACAACGACCTGGCCTGTTCGGACTGTCACACGCCCCTGCGCCGCGCCGACGCCGCCGGGCGCACCTGGGGTCGCGCGGCGGGCGGCAACTGCGCCGACTGCCACGCCGACCCGCACGCGGGGCAGTTCCTCGAGCAGGGTGCGAACGACTGCGCCCGCTGCCACCAGGACACCTCCCTGTTCAGCCAGCTCGCCTTCGATCACGACACGCACTCGGTCTTCGCGCTCGACGACGTCCACGCCGAGCTCGACTGCTCCGCCTGCCACTTCACCGGAGTGCAGGGCGGACGCGAGGTGGTGCGCTACAAGCCCCTGGGAACCGAGTGCGTCGACTGCCACGGAGTCGGCCGCCGCGGCCTGAAGAACAAGGACAAGAAACGCTGATGCTCCGAGCCCTGCTGCTGCTCATCGCCCTGCTCTGCCTGGCCCCCCGGGGCCTGGCCCAGGGTGGCGCATTCGAGCGCGTGACCCTGCGCGTGAACTCGGTCGAAGCCGGGGGTCGCGTGGTCATCGACCGCGGTCGCTCGGACGGCCTGCGCGAAGGCGACCGCGTCCTGTTCCTGCCGCGCAGTGGCGGTAGCTTCCACGGCAACGTCGTGCAGGTCGAGGACCGCACCGCGATCGTGCAGCTGGCGGACTCGGGCAGTGCCATCCCCACCGGGACCCGGGGCGAGGCGCGCATCCCTCGCTCGCGCTTCGAGCCCGAACCGACTCCTCCGCGCGTGAAGCCGCACAAGGATCCGCAGCCACCGGGCACGGAGGGCGGCACGAACGCAGAGGTCACTGGCGGCGCCGAGCAGGAGCCCTCGACGGAGCACCCCGAGTGGGAGAACAGGGACGAGGAGTGGCTGCCGGACATGCCGCTCCTGGCGCAGATGAAGCCCCTGCGCCCGGACCAGCGCTCGGCCCTCGTCAGCGGTCGCACGTACGTCTTCGGGGATGCCACCTGGGCCAGCCCCAACACGCGCTCGGACTTCTTCTTCCGCCTGGGGGCCGACGCACGCTTCGAGAACGCGTTCCGGAAGGGCGGCGTGCTCAACCTGGACTTCGAGCTGAACCAGCGCTCGACCCAGCTCGATGACCAGCCGGACGAGAACCTGGGCGACTTCCGCCTCGACCGCGCCAGCTACGTACAGGGGGGCCACCGCTACTCGCCCTCACGCCTCGAGCTGGGTCGCTTCCTGCAGCACGGCATGCCCGAGTTCGGACTGGTCGACGGCATCGAGTACGCCTGGCGACTCGACAACGGCAACAGCTTCGGCGGCAGCGCCGGGTTCATGCCCGAGCCCAACCGGCAGCTCGAGTCCGGGCACGACTTCCAGGTCTCGAGCTTCTTCCGTTGGGTGCAGGATCAGACCGAGCGCCTGGCCGTCTCCACCGGCGTGCAGAAGTCGTGGCATGACGGAACGCCCGACCGTGAGCTGTACGTGGCGAAGTTCGACTACGTCCCGGAGGACACGTGGCACTACCACGGCACGGCCTTCGTCGACTACTACGACGGCGACGACACGGCCAAGGGCAGCGGCCTCGAGCTGACCCAGGCCTGGCTCACCGCGCGGCGTCTCTACGCCGACGGAGACAGCCTGGACTTCACCTACCGGCGGCTCCTGTTCCCCGAGCTCGACCGCAACGAGTTCCTGCCCGTCACCCTGCAGCAGCTGGCCAACGACCACTACGACCGGGTCGCGGCCACGGGCTGGCACCGGATCCACGACGAGCTGGCCGTGCACGCCGAGGCCGGCCTGTGGGTCGACGAGGACGACGAGGGAGGCGACCTGGCCTTCGGCACGCGCGTCGAGGAAGTCCTGCTCGACGACGGGCGACTGGAGCTGACCGGTTTCGGCACCCTGGGTGCCTTCAGCGCCTTCTTCGGCGGCCGCGCGACCTTCGGTCAGACCCGCGGCCTGACGGGCTGGAACCTGACCTACGAGCTGGCGGTCAACGACGTCGCAGACTTCGCCGAGAACGCGGACATCATCCTCCAGCACCTCGTGCGCGGGACCTACCGCCTGACGACGCGATCAGGCTGGAACCTCTCGCTCTTCGCCGAGAGCCTGGCCTACGATCGGGAAGACTCCTGGTCGGTCGGCTTCTACACCCAGCGCAGTTTCTAGGACGTTCACGATGAATCACTCCATCCTTCGACGCGCCGCGCTGCTCTGCACCTACGTGGCCACGGGACTCCTGTTCCTGGCCTGCGTCAGCGCCCGCGCCGACCGCGTGCGTATCCACGGCTGGTGGTCGGGCCTGGGCCCGGTCGTGCCCC
>JAJFFA010000374.1 GCA_021776885.1 Planctomycetota bacterium | reverse complement strand
GGCGACGGCGAGGGTCAGGCCGGAGAGCGCCAGGGCGATGACGAGCTGGTAGCTGAAGTACAGCCCGAAGCCCCCCGCCAGGCCGAGGACGACCCAGTCCCGCGCACGGTCCGCGGGCCGCTCTTCGGCGCCGTTCCCGTCGGACTCGAAGACGATGCGCAGGGTGCGGTCGAGCACGACGAGGACGAAGACGCAGGCCTCGAAGTGGATGCCGAGGGAGAGCAGGACCAGCTTCTGGAAGCTCGCCGGCCCGAGGATCAGGAGCGCGCCGAAGCAGAGCGCCGCGGGTTCGCCGAAGTGCCGCCGTGCCAGCACGAAGCCCGCCGCCAGGACCGCGGCGCAGGCCACGAGGGCCACCAGCTTGTGGGCCAGGATGTTCTCGCCCAGCGCCAGGAAGGCGAGGGCCTTGAGGTGGCTGATGACGAAGCCACCGCCCTCGTAGGCGTGGTACGAGAGGCGCGCGTAGGGCACGTCCAGCCCGTCGAGCAGGGCCTTGGCCGCCGCCCCTTTCTCGAGCTCTTCGCCGTAGTAGAAGAGGTCCGCCCGGGCCAGGACCAGCAGGCTCTTGACCCCCACGAGCAGCGCGAGGAGCAGGGGCAAGAGCAGGCGGTGGTTGCGCGGAGGGGGCATGCGCCCAAGAGATTGCCGTCTGGATCGGCGTGCCGCACGCCGTTCTTGTGCCCGCCGCGGCCGAGCGGCAAGCTCCGGGCATGAGCCGCCGCCCCCTCGCGCCAATTGCCCTCGCCCTCGCCCTGCTCCCGCTCGCCTGCTCGGGTCCCAAGAAGCCCGCCGATGAACAGAGCGGCGCCGAGCTCTACGCGACCTACTGCAAGTCGTGCCACGGCAAGCAGGGCCGCGGCAGCTTCTTGAACCTTGGCCCCAGCTACGAGGGCCTGGCCCAGCACTGGACGGCGGAGAACCTGCTCGAGTACATCGCCGACCCCAAGACCTTCGCGGCCGCTGACGAGCGCCTCGGAGAGCGCGAGATGCCCGCCATCGACCCCAACGTGTCGATGGAGGCGCGCCGCCGCCTGGTCGAGCACGCCCTGGGCCTCATGGACTAGCCCGTAGCGAGGGACCTCATACCACGCAGGCACTCGTCGCCGAGCAGCTGGGCCCTGGCTCCCCGCTCGTCCTGCGTCAAGACGCTCGGGTGGCTCCGGATCTGGGAGGCAGGGGTCCGCGTCCTCGTCTGGCGCGCACCCGGGCTCACGCCGGCCGAGACGAGGGGCTTGGAGATCCGAGAGGGCCTCTCGGGCGGCCGCTGACAGCGCAACGTAACGGACAAACTCCAGGAAACACCTACGCCGAAATCAAAACTTCGCGCCCCCGCGAACCAGCGCCAGACAAGAACTCGGACCCGCCCGCTCGCTACCAGAGCCAGAGGACGGCAGGCCTCTCGTGCCGGCGGGAGTGCTAGGGGTTTGGGACACGCTGCTTGACCGAACAGTGAACTTCGTGGGGGCCTAGGCGACCTAGCCCGGCTCTAGCCCTCAATCGTTCAGCACCCCGACCCAGAGCCCATCGCCGATGGGCACGATCACCGCGTCGACGCCGCTCTGGCGCGCCATGTGATCGTTGAAGGCGCGCACCGCACCCACCTCGCCGTCCGAGGGCGTGGGATCGAGCAGCTGCCCGAAGGCGAAGGCGTTGTCGACTAGCACCAGCCCGCCCGGACGCAGGATGCGCAGGCTGTGCTCGAGGTACAGGGGGTAGTTGCGCTTGTCCGCGTCGAGGAAGGCCGCGTCCGCCGAGTCGTCCTCGATCCCGGGCAGCACGTCGGCCCCCGCTCCGCGCAGCACCTCGACCCGCCCCGCCACGTCGGAGCGCGCGATCCAGGCCTCGGCGAAGTCGGCGTGGGCCGGCGCGAACTCGATCGTGCGCACGCGTCCCTGCGGCGGCAGGGCACGGGCCATCGTGATCGCCGAGTAGCCGGCCAGGGTGCCGACCTCGATCACCTCCCTGGCTCCACACAGGCGCAAGAGGATCGCCATGAAGCTGGCCTGCTCCGGCGCGATCTGGATCTCGGGGATCCCGGCCTGCTTCGCCGCCGCCTTGAGCTCGCGCAGGAAGTCGTCGTCGCCGCGCGTGCGCTGCGCCAGGTACGCGAAGTGCGCCTCGCTGACGCGGGTCGAGGTCGCCGACATCAGGCCCCCACCGTGACGCCCCACTCGAAGCGCACCGGCATCTCGACGTTCGAGCCCAGGGTCTTGTGCACGGGGCAGCTCAGGGCGGCCTTCTCGAGCACGGCGCGGGCCTTGTCGTCGAACTCGCCCGGCACCCGGATCACGACGGTCAGCGCGCCGATGCGCCGCGCCGGGTCGGCCAGCATGCTCTTCTCGACCACGGCCTCGGCGCCCACGAGGTCCCAGTCGTGGCGCTCGGCCACGATGCCCATTATCGTCACCATGCAGGCTCCCAGGGCGGTGGCGACCAGGTCCGTGGGCGAGAAGGACTCGCCCTTGCCCTGGTTGTCCACGGGGGCGTCCGTGATCAGGGTCTGGCCCGAAGGGACGTGGGTCGCTTCGCAGCGCAGGTCACCGGTGTAGCGGACACGGATCTCGACCATCGTTCGTCTCCAAGGCTTCAGGGAACGGCGCGGTGCTGCACCTCGCCGTTGATCACCGTCATCAAAATGCGCGCCTCGAGCAGCGCCCGCGCATTGTCCGGGTCGAGGCTCCAGGGGTCCACGTCGATCACGGTCATGTCGCAGAAGTAGCCCGACGCGAGCTGTCCGCGGCGCTGGTCCTGCTGCGCGGCCCAGGCGGCGCCGATCGTGAAGCCGGCCAGGGCCTCGTCCACACTGAGGCGCTGGTCCGGGTGGTGTCCCCCCGCGGGCGTGCCGTCGGGGGCCGTGCGCGTCAGGGCGGCGAAGAGTCCCTCGAGCGGGTGCGGGCGCTCGACGGGGAAGTCGCTGCCGAAGGCCAGGTGCGCCGAGGAGCCCCCCAGGCGACGCCAGGCGTAGGCGCCCAGGGCGCGCTGGTCCCCGACCCGGGTCGGCACCCAGGGCATGTCCGAGGTGCAGTGCGTGGGCTGCATCGAGGGCACGACGCCGAGCTCGACGAAGCGCGGCACGTCGAAGAGCGAGAGGATCTGGGCGTGCTCGATCCGGGGGCGCGTCGAGGCGAAGTCGGGGAAGGACTGCAGCGTCTCGGCGTAGACGTCGAGCACCAGGCGGTTCGCGCGGTCACCGATCGCGTGGGTGGCCGGCTGCATGCCCGCGGCGGCCAGGAGCTGGACGATCGCCGCCAGGCGCGCGGGGTCCTCGAAGCGCAGCAGGCCGACCTCGCCCGGGGCGTCGGAGTAGGGCTCGAGCAGCGCCGCACCGCGCGAGCCCAGGGCCCCGTCCGCCATCAGCTTCGCGCCCGGGACGGACAGCAGGTCGGCTGCGTCCGGCGCGAGGGGCAGACCGGTCAGCTGCTTGGCGCTCGTCAGGCCGTTGCCCCACAGGTAGGCCACGATGCGCAGCTTCAGCTCGCCGGCCTCGAGCAGCTCCTGATAGAGCCCGATCGTCTCGCGGTCGACGCCCATGTCGTGGACGCAGGTCAGGCCGACCTCGAGCAGGGCCTCCTGGGCCAGGCGAATGCGGCGTACGCGGTCCGCCCGGGTCGGCGCCGGCACGTGGGCGGACACCAGACCGATCGCGGTGTCGACCAGCACGCCCGTCGGCAGGCCGTCCTCACCCACGCGCACCTCGCCCCCCTCGGGGCGCGGGATGGGCATCTCTTCCTGGCCGCCATCCGAGCCCAGCAAGGCCGCGATCTCGAGGGCGCGCCGGTTGGCCAGGGCCGCGTGGCCGTCCACCCGCGACATCAGAACCGGATGCCCCGGCACGGCGGCGGAGAGGGCCGCGTGGTGCGGGAAGCGCTTCTCCGGCCACAGGTTCTGGTCCCAGCCGCGGCCCGTGATCCAGCTCCCCGCGGGCAGCGTCTCGGCGCGCTCGAGCACCCGCGCGATGACCTCCTCGTAGGAGCGCGCGCCGCGCAGCTCGACCTCTTCGAGGGACCTGCCGTAGTTCTCGACGTGACCGTGGGCGTCCTGCAGGCCGGGCAGCACGAAGCCCCCCGCCAGGTCGATGCGCTGCACTCCCTCCAGGTCGCCGAGCGCGGCCTCCAGGGTCACCAGGGCTCCGGTCCAGAGGATGCGCCCATCCGCCGCCGTGAGCAGGGCGTCGGGACGTCCGCCCTGGACGGGACCGAGCGCCCCGTTCCAGGCCCCGAAGCTGGCCGGGGGCAGGACTCCACCGTGGAACAGGGTCGTGGCCGTGGAGAGGTCGAGCGAACCGACCGCGCGGCCACGCGCGCGGCCACGGGGGCTGACCGACGGCCCCTCGTCGGGGACCAGACCGGGCTGCGCACAGGCGGCGGCGAGGGCGAGCCAGAACGGGGAGAGGGTGCGCACGGAGACTCCTGGAGCGGGGGACGATCGAGGGCGAGGGGGTGCGTATGATGCCCGGCCTGCCCCGCGAGAGACCACACGCTATCGAATCACCCCACGCGCCGATGCTCCGATCGATCCTCAGCCTGACCCTGCTCGCCGCGGTCGCCGCCCCCGCCACGCCCGCCACACCTCAGGGCCAGCTCAGCGGCCGCCGCGACGACCGCGCCCACGCCCGGACCCTGCCCCTGGATGAGCTGCGCACCATGCTGGCCGCGGAGGGCGCCCACACGCCCTTCGTCCCGCCCTCGCCCCTGGGCCTTCCGCCCCTCGACGCCAGCATTCCGAAGGACAACCCCCTGACCCCGGCCAAGGTCGAGCTCGGGCGTCAGCTCTACTTCGACAAGCGCCTCTCACGCGACGGCAGCGTCTCCTGTGCGACCTGCCACGACCCGGCCCTGGGCTGGACCGACGGCGCCCCGGTCTCGACGGGCATGGCTGGCCAGCGCGGCGCACGCAGCGCACCGACCGTGGTCAACCGCGTGCTGGGCAAGACACAGTTCTGGGACGGGCGCGCCGCGAGCCTCGAGGAGCAGGCGGTCGGGCCGATCCACAACCCGATCGAGATGGGCTTCACCCACGACGAGGTCGTCACGCGCCTGAACGGCATCGAGGGCTACCGCCTGCAGTTCGACGCGGTGTTCGGCTCCGCCGCGAGTATCGCCCTGGCGGGCAAAGCGCTCGCGTCCTTCGAGCGCACCATCGTCTCCGGTGCGAACAAGAACGACTACTTCGAGTCCGCCCTGCCGCTGTTCGACTTCGAGCCCGACGACGACGAGGACCCCGCCTTCCTGGCCGAGGTGCAGCGCAAGCTGGACCTGGAGCTGACCCACCGCATGAGCCCCTCGGCCGAGCGGGGTCGCGGGCTCTTCTTCGGCAAGGCCTCCTGCAGCGCCTGCCACGTCGGGTCGGACCTCACGGACGAGCTGTTCCACAACATCGGCGTGGGCTACGCCCCGGGCCAGACCCCGGACGCGGGTCGCTTCGAGGCCACGGCCAACGAGACCGAGCGCGGCGCCTTCAAGACCCCCACGGTGCGCAACATCGTCCTGACCGACCCGTACATGCACGACGGCAGCCTGGCCACCCTGATGGAGGTGGTCGAGCACTACGACCGCGGCGGCAACGACAACCCCTGGCTCTCCGAGAAGATCTCCCCGCTCAACCTCTCGCCCCAGGAGAAGCAGGACCTGGTGCGCTTCATGGAGGAGGCCCTGACGGGCCCCGTCACCGAAGTCGAAGTCCCGCGCCTGCCGTGATGCCGCCCATGCAAGCCGCCCTCGAAGGCCGCACGGCCCTGGTCACCGGCGCCTCCGCCGGCATCGGTGCCGCCACCGCCCGCGCCCTCGCGGCGGCCGGCGCCCACGTGGTCCTCACCGCGCGCCGCAAGGCACGCCTGCAGGCCCTGGCCGAGGAGCTGAAGAGCGCCACCGCCCTCGAGCTCGACGTGCGCGACGCCGGCGCCGTGAGCGCGGCCCTCGAAGCGCACCCCGTCGACCTCCTGGTCGCCAACGCCGGCCTGGCCTTCGGCACGGAGTTGTTCCAGGACGGCGACCCGGCGGAGTGGTCGGTCATGGTCGACACCAACATCAAGGGCGTGCTGCACGCGGTGCGTGCGGCCCTGCCTCGCATGATCGCCGCCGGGCGCGGCGACGTCGTGCTGATGGGCAGCGTCGCCGGGCGCCAGGTCTACCCCGGCGGCAACGTCTACAACGCGACCAAGTACGCGCTGAAGGGACTCTACGAGGCCCTGCGCCTGGACCTGATGGGGACGGGAGTGCGCCTCTGCACGGTCGACCCGGCGATGGTCGAGACCGAGTTCAGCGTCGTGCGCTTCCGCGGCGACGAGGAGGCCGCCTCCAAGGTCTACGACGGCATGCGCCCCCTGACGCCGGTCGACATCGCCGACGCGATCCTGTGGGCCGTGACCCGCCCGGCCCACGTCAACGTGGGCGAGATCGTGCTCTGGCCCACGGACCAGGCCAGCACCCGCGACGTGACGCGCCGCAGCTGAATCCGGGAAGCGGCGTGACATGGCCGGGCTTGCTCGAGGAGCGCCTCCAGGCCTTGCTACGGGAGTAGCGCGGGCCCCCCGAGGGTGCGTAGGATCTCGCCGTGACGTCCGCCTCGCTCCCCCTTCGGCCGCGACTCCTGGTCTGCGCTGTCCTGGGCGCGGGCCTGGGCAGTGCCGGGGCCTGCGGCGAGGCCGCCGTGGCGCCGCCCCACGTGGTCGTCGTCCTGATCGACACCCTGCGGGCGGACCACACTTCCATCGCGGGCTACGCGCGGGACACGACACCGCGCCTGGCTCAGCTCGCGGCGCAGGGCACGACCTTCGCCGGGCACTTCGCCAACGCCCCGTGGACCAAGCCCTCGGTGGCGACCCTCTTGACCGGCCTGCTGCCGCCCGCGCACCAGAGTCAGTGGGGCGACGTCGAGCGCGCAGCCGGGGGCGAGGTCGACCTGCTCTCCGACGGCTTCGAGACCCTGCCCGAACTCCTGGGCGCCGCGGGCTACTCGACCCACGCCTACATGACGAACACGACCCTGACCGCCGCGGGCGGGTACGCCCAGGGCTTCGACGAGTTCGTGCCCCTACCGGCGACCCTCGACGGCGATCGCGCCGCCCTGGCGGCGACCCGCGCCGTCCTCGACAACGCCAGTGGACCGGTGTTCGCGTGGTGCCACCTGATGGCGGTGCACAACTACCGCGTCGAAGCCGGAGGCGAGCGCTTCCGGTCGCCCCACGAGACGCCCATCGCAGGCGCGACGAACGCCGAGATCCTGGCTCGCTACGGCGTCGAGTTCCACGAGCAGGCTGTCGATGCCTACGACAACACCGTGCTCTTCGCCGACGCCCTCGTGGGCGAGCTCGCCGACCACCTCGCGCAGCAACACCCGAACACGATCCTGGTCGTGACCTCGGACCACGGCGAGGAGCTGCGCGAACACGGCGGCTACCTGCACGCCCACTCCCTGTTCAACGAGCTCTTGCGCGTGCCCCTGGTGTTGCGCGGGCCCGGGATCGAAGCGGGCCGGCGCGTGGAGCGACTCTCCAGCGGCGTCGATCTCGTCGCGACCCTCTTCGACCTGCTCGAACTCCCGGCCCCCGCCACCCAGGGGGTCTCGCTCCTCGCCGAATTCGCCGCGCGCGGGGTCTATGCCGAGAAGCGCAACGGAGAGCGGGCGGGGCGCGCCTGGATCACCCCCGAGGGCAAGTTCCTCGAGTGGAAGCCGCCGGGTTCCCCGGGCAGCAAGCCGACCCTCGAGGGCCGCGGCGTGTGGGGCTTCTACGCCGATCCCCTGGGCCTGGACCAGGACAACACGGCGGGGAGCCTGGGGGCCGCCCGGCTGCAGGCCGCGCAGCGGCAGATGGAGGCCCTGGGTGAGGACAGCGACCGGATCTTCGAGCGCGAGACCCGTGGCCGGCCCACGCGCGGCGTGCTGAACGACCAGGAACTCGAAGACCTGCGCGCCCTGGGCTACTCCGGCGACTGACGCCGGCCGCGGCCCGGCCCCCGATCGGGCCGGAACCCGGAATGCGACGTCCCCCGGTCCAGGCAAGGCCCGTCACGGGTCCGGCACGGGTCCGGCCCGGGAGAGGTCTCCGGAAGGCCCGCGCGGCTCTACCCTGGCGCGAACGCGCTCGAGATCGGACAATCGAGGGCTCGACCACGCCCCGCGAAAGACAGATGAACGCAAACGACGGTGACCCCTCGCTCGACCGCGAGATCGATCAGGCCCTCCAGGACATCAACCTCCAGGAGATCGACCAGCCCGGCCCCCAGGACTCCGGGGGTGGCAAGGAACGCATCTACAACGGTGTCGTCCAGGGCGTGAGCGGCGACGACGTGATCGTCGAGCTCGGACCGCGCATGCAAGGGGTCTGCTCCCTGCGCGAGTTCGAAGAGCCGCCCGAGGTCGGGTCGGTGCACCGCTTCACCCTGCACGGGCGTGAGGACGACCTGTGGATCCTGTCGATGCGCGCCGCGCGTGAGATCGCGGCCTGGAACGACCTGACCGAGGGCGCCCTGACCCGCGCCCGGGTCACGGGACAGAACAAGGGCGGCCTGGAGCTGAAGGTCGGCAGCGGCAACGCCTTCATGCCCGCCGGTCAGGTGGCCCTGGAGCACATCGAAGACCTCTCGGTGTTCATCGGGCAGACCCTCGAGGCCGAGGTGCTCGAGATCGATCGCGGGCGCAAGCGCGTCGTGCTCTCGCGTCGGCGGATCCTGATGCGCGAGCGCGAACGCGCGCTGGCGGAGTCCTCCGACCGCTACCAGCCCGGGATGGTGCTG
Organism: Planctomycetota bacterium; assembly: GCA_021776885.1. Taxonomy (GTDB): domain Bacteria; phylum Planctomycetota; class UBA1135; order UBA1135; genus JAJFFA01. The sequence goes on along the minus strand of JAJFFA010000374.1, from coordinate 449 downwards.
AAGGGCAAGGTCACCCGGGTCGAGAGCTTCGGCGCCTTCGTCGACATCGGCAACGGACTCGAGGGCCTGGTGCACGTGTCGAACATCTCGCGCAAGCGCGTCGAGAACCCGTCCGACGTCCTGTCCAAGGGTCAGGAGGTCGAGGTGAAGGTGCTCGACATCAAAGAGGGCGGCAAGCGCATCGGCCTGGGCATCAAGCAGCTCGAGCCCGACCCCTGGGACGACATCGATCAGCGCATGTCCGTCGATGACGTGCGCACCGGAACGATCACGCGCCTGATGGACTTCGGCGCCTTCGTCGAGCTCGAGCCCGGGCTGGAGGGCCTGCTGCACGTCTCGCAGCTCGGCAAGGACCGCGTGCGGCGCCCTCAGGACGTCGTCTCCATCGGCCAGGAGCTGTCCGTACGCATCCAGGAGATCGACCGCAGCCGCGGCCGCCTCTCCCTGTC
>JAJFFA010000373.1 GCA_021776885.1 Planctomycetota bacterium | reverse complement strand
CGCCTCGCTCCCGGCCCTGCTGCGCGCGGCGCGGGAGCTGGGCTACACCGGGCTCGAGGGTCTGGTGGGCGTGCCGGGGCACGTGGGCGGCGGCGTGGCCATGAACGCCGGTGGGCACTGGGGCGACCTGTGGGACGTGGTCGAGAGTGTGAGGCTGCTCGAGCCGGACGGGACGCCCCTCGACCTGGCGCGCGCCGACGCGAGCCCTGGCTACCGCAATGGCAACCTGGGGTCGCGCATTCTGGTCGGGGCGGTCTTCCGCTTCGGTGTCGCTTCGCGCCTCGAGGTGCGCGAGCGCATGCGCGAGTACCTGGTGGAGAAGAATCGAGTGCAGCCGGTGACCGAGTGGTCGGCGGGCTGCATCTTCAAGAACCCCGACCCCGAGCTGTCGGGTGGGCGCTCCGCCGGTCGGCTGATCGACGAGGTGGGGGGCAAGGCCCTGTCCCGCGGCGCCGCCGTGGTCAGCCCGCTGCACGGGAACTTCATCGTCAACACGGGCGGCGCCACGGCGACGGATGTCCTGACCCTGATGGAGGACGTACGCGATCTCGTCGCGCAGAAGACCGGGTTGCGGCTCGAGTTCGAGGTGCGCCGCTGGCTGCTCAGCGACTGAAGCCGGGGCGCAGGCTGCGCTCGAAGGCGATCAGACCGATGAGGCCGAAGGTGCAGGCCGGAGCGACGGCGGCCAGGGTCGGTGGCAGGAGGCCCGTGACACCCAGGCTGCCGGCGTACAGCTCGCAGGCCAGGTAGGCGGCGACCCACAGGGCGCTCCATGCCGCGCGCGGGAAGAACGCGGCCAGGGTCGGGCGCAGCCAGAGGGCCAGGCCCAGGAGCAGGACGCAGAGCACGCGCAGGGGCGAGGCGAAGCGTGCGTCGCGGGCGAAGCGCAGGTCGGCACGCTGCGGTTCGTCCTGCAACCAGGCGTTGAGGGTCGCGAGGCGCAGGGGTCCGGCTTCGGCGCCGAAGACGAGCGAGCGCGGGGCGAGCAGGGCCAGGCCGGACCAAATTTGCCCCGGCTCGGTCACACCCGGCTCGGTCACACCCGGCTCGGTCACACCCGGCTCGGTCACACCCGGCTCGGTCACAGCCGGCAGACCTGCGGCCTCGAGGCGCGGCGCGCTCGAGTCGAGGGACCAGACCTCCTGCACCTCGAGCTGGACCCGGGCCCGGGCCGTGGCGTCCGCGGCTCCGCGCTCCAGGGCTCGGCCGACGAGCAGCCGCTCCTGGGCGGGAAGCAGTGCCGCCGCACGTCCCGCCTGGGCCGTGCCCGCCGCGCCGCGCAGGAAGAAGCCACCGCCGGCCAGGGGCGAGCCCCAGGCCGCGGCGCGCTCGGGGACCGGGCCCGCGCCGAGGGGGAAGGCCTCGAAGGCGAAGGCGAACAGGCACAGGGGCAGGGCGGCCAGGGCGTAGGCCGCGGCGACGCGGCGCAGGGAGTGCCCGGCGCAGGCCAGGGCGATCAAGGTGCGCTCGGCGTGCATGCGTGCGGCGCCGATGGCCCCGGCCAGGAAGCACACGGGGACCGGGAGCAGCGGCAAGAGGCGTCCGACACTGCGCTTGAGCGCCTCGAGTCCGGCGGCTTCATCGGTCTTGAGCAGCGCCAGGTCGAGGCCGACCGTGAGCAGGGACAGGGCCACGGCAACGGCCAGGGCGTCGCGCCAGAAGCGCAGCACGACGAAGCGCGCGAGGCGCGGGCTCAACGGTGCCTCCAGCGTCGCAGGGTGGGCCACGCGGCCAGGGCCAGGGCGCAGGGCGGGAGCAGGGCCAGGCTACCGTGGGCGCCGGCGGCGATGGCGCGCAGGGCCAGCCCGATCCCGGGGAAGAGCACACTGCCCACCAGGGCCAGGGCCAGCAGCGAGGCCGCGTTCGCGCCCCAACCCGCGGCGAGGAGTCCCAGCGCCGCCGCGCCGAGGACCACCGCCAGGGGCGAGAGGGCGCGGGCCAGGCGACCGCTGCGCTCGGCTCGGGCGAGATCGCGCGCCGCGCCGGGCGCCCGCGTGGCGAGCTCTTCCCCGAGCTGCGCCAGGGTCAGGCCGCGCACCCGCGAGCGCGGGGAGTGCACCTTCCCGCGGAAGGGCGCCGGCAGGGGCTGGTCGAGGGTCAGGGCCGCGGCGTGCATGCAGTCGAGGGTGGCGGGCGGACCGGCGTCACGGGTGAAGAGCCGCGCGTCCTCGAGCTCGAGGCGCAGGACGTCACGGGCGGGGGGCACGCCGATGCGACCCGAGGCCGCGCGCACGACGGCCCGCGGCAGGCCGTGGGGGGCGAGCTCGCAGGCCCAGACGTCCTCGAAGGAGCCCGGCGCGCCCGCGGGGGTCGGCACGAAGGCGAGGCGCCGGCCGGGGATCAGGGCCGGGTCCGCGCTGACGAGTCGCAGACAGGCGTCCGGGGTGCGCAGGAGCGCGCGGCGCGCGAGGTACTGGCCGTCGCGCACGGCGGGGAAGACCACGGCCTCGTGCACGAGCAAGAGGGGCGTCAGGGCCAGGCCGAGCCAGAGCGGCGGACGCAGGAGGCGCCCGGGCCCGAGGCCCGCGCTGGCCGCCGCGCCGAGCTCGCCCGCGGCGGAGAGCTCGGCCACGCTGCCCGCCACCCCCGCGGCCAGGGCGGCCAGGGCGCAGCCCCCCACGCCGTAGGCGGCGAAGAGCGGGGCCAGGTTCCACACGCTCCAGGCGCCGAGCAGGGGCTCGCGGCGGGCGATGTCGAGCACGCCCACGAAGACCCACAGGCAGTCGAGCAGGATGAACGCGACCAGGGTGCGCTGGGCCGTGGCGCGCAGGATGTGGAGAGCGAGGGTCACGGGGAAACGATACGGCCCCCGGTCCCGCAGGGTGCGGAGCCGGGGGCCGTGGTGGGTGCGCTCGGGTCTGCTAGAGGTCGAAGATGAAGCGAATCAGGCTCGACTCGTCGAAGCCCTCATCGAAGGTCTGGGTGTCGAAGTGACAGGCGAAGAAGCCGAAGACCAGCTCCTCGCCACCGTTCAACCCGGCCAGGGCCAGGTCGGCCTTGGGCACGCAGAACTCGATGAAGCCGGCCCCGACCTGCACCAGGTCCGCGCCCTCGAAGAGGGGGTTCTGGATGCCGGGGACGAAGACCTGCAGCGTCCAGTCCTGCAGGTTGCCATCGAAGAAGATGCGCCCCTCGAAGCTCGGAGTCTGGGCGCCGCTCGTGTTCGGTTCGATGAAGAAGTCGTAGAAGCTCGACATCGGGTCGGGGGTGCCCCCGTCGAAGTCTGTGCGGAAGTACAGGCGGTCGTCGGTCAGGCCGACCCCGAGGGTGTCCTCCTGGGCCATGAAGATGGCCGTCAGGTCGAGGGCCTCGGCGGGGAAGGGCGAGACCCGTCCGCAGAAGGGCTCGGGCCCCAGGGGGTCCGGGGCCGCGGCGCCGATTCCGACCCAGTCGCTGGTCGTCATGTCGGTCAGGTCGATGGTCATGGGAACCACGATCGGGACGCTGTCGAAGGGCACCAGCAGCTCGCACAGGTGCTCGGGCAGGAGGCCCGAGAGGATGCCGCCGAAGTTGGCGTCGAAGGCCATGTCGAACAGGGCCGGGAACTCCTTGCCGTCCTCGAGCTGCGGTAGGCGGTCGCGCAGGTCGAGGCTGGTGAAGGGCGCGTTGAGGTTCAGCACGCTCATGACGCCGTCGTCGAACTCGACCATGCCGATGCCGTTGAAGGCGTCGCTGAGGTCCTGCAGCTCGGTCTTCGCGTCGAGGGCGTCCTGCTCCTCCTCGGGCAGGATCACGACCAGGTCATCGGCCTGGTCGTCGGTCTCGGCCAGGATGGTGTTGACCGTGTCGCAGTAGAGCTGGATCGCGCTCAGGAAGCCCATGCGTGCGGAGACCAGGCGCGAGGCGTTCTCGAGGTCCAGGAAGGTCGGATCGGAGAGGAAGTCCGCGTTGGGCTGCGGGTCGACCAGGGCATCGATCGCGTCGATGTCGAGGTCACAGCCGTAGGCGGTCAGGAAGTTCGCCTTGGCGATGGCGAGCTCCAGCGCCAGGCGCAGGGCGAGCAGGTCGCCCTGGTCGACCTCGCCGTCGGGCTCCTGATCCATGGGCACCGTGGCGCTGAAGCTGGCGGGCAGGGCCGCCAGGGCGTCGCGGGTGCTGGTCAGAAGGGGCACCAGGCTGCCCGACAGGTAGGCCAGGACGTCGGCGCAGGTGGGGGAGTCCGTGGGCAGCACGTCCGGCCCCATGAACAGGTCGAGGTTGAACAGGTCGGGGCCGCCGGCGGGGAACCCGAAGCCCTCGAGCAGGCCGTGGAAGGCGAGGGCGTCGGCGCCCGTGCCCTCCATGTCGAAGCCCAGGGCCAGGTCGAGCAGGGTAATGAAGAAGGTGGCTTCATCCAGCTGCTGCTGGGTGGCGTCGGGAGCACCCAGGACGCACTGGAAGAGGTTGCGCGCGGCCAGCAGGTTGCCCGCGTCGAACTCGTCCTTGCCCTGGTCCAGCTTGTCCGCGGTGTCGATGTCCTCGAGGATCGTGAGGCTGACGACGAACCCGTCCGAGGGGTTGCCGGCCAGGTCAGAGACCTCGGCATCACCGAAGATCATGATCGTCTGGCCCTGCAGCTCGCTCGCTGTCAGCGGCAGAGTGAAGCTCAGCACGCCCATGGCCGGGTCGCCGCTGGCGCTCACGCTGGTGGTGGGCGTGAAGTCCATCGGCGGGTCACCGAAGATCACGTTGACCGTGCTGCTGGCGGTGATCAGCTCGTTGAAGACCA
>JAJFFA010000372.1 GCA_021776885.1 Planctomycetota bacterium | reverse complement strand
ACATGTACTCGTTCATCATCCGGGCCACGTCCTTGTCCGAGCGGATCGTGCCCGCGCCGACGCCGTAGGCCAGGCCCGGGATCAGGAACATCAGGATCAGCAGCGGGACGATCACACTGATCCAGGTCGGGAAGCGGATCTGGCCCTCGGCGCTGCCCACCGTGCCCGGAGCGTCGTACAGGAAGCCCCAGGGGAAGAACTTGCAGGCCAGGAAGAAGCCGCCAGCCAGGACCAGGGCGAGCATGCCCCAGCGTAGGCCGCGCCGCTCCTCATTCGAGAGCTGCATGGCCGACGCGTCGGCGACGCCGCCCGGGCCGCCGTCCTCGGGGGAGCGCTTCGAGAGCCGCGGCTCCGTATACCACGACGTCACGGCCCAGCCCACGAGCACCAGCATGACCGTCGAAGCGATCATGAAGTACCAGTTGCAGGCCGGGTTGACCTCGTAGTCCGCATCGATGATCTGCGCCGCGACGGTGGTCACGCCGGACAGCATCGGGTCGAGCCCGGTCACGAACAGGTTGGCGTTGAAGCCCGACGCGACCCCGGCGACGACCGCCGCGATGCCGACCAGGGGCGAGCGCCCGGCGGCCAGGTAGACGGCGGCGGCCAGGGGCGGCAGGACGACGTAGCCCGCGTCGATCGCCATCGAGCTCATGACCCCGGCGAAGAAGGTCGCCGGCGTCAGGAGGTTGGCCGGAACGTAGACCAGCACGCTCTTGAGCCCGGCCGTCACGAGGCCCGACTTCTCGGCCACGGCGATGCCGATCGCCGCCGCCAGGACCAGCCCCAGGGGCCGGAACTGGACGAAGATCGAGATCAGGTTCGTCGCCAGCCAGCGGAAGCCGTCGGTCGACAGCAGGTTGGTCGCCGACTCGTCCAGCAGGACACCCCCCTCGGCATCCAGCAGCACGCTATTCCAACCCATGTTCGCGGCCACCCACGAGATCAGGAAGACCAGGGCGGCCCCCCCCGCGAAGAGGGTGATCGGGTCGGGCAGGGCGTTCCCCAGGCGCTCGATTCGATCGAGAAAACCAGGACGTTCCGCGGCGGCAGCTTCGGACAAGGGGGGCTCCTTTCTGGACGGCAGGGCGGGCCCCAAGTGGACAAGACCGCCGCGCCGCGGACAAGCATTCGGCCCTTGGCCGGCCGGGCGGCCAGCGCACGGCGTGGGGCGTTCTGGCCCCTGAATCCCGAGAAACCCGTCCGGATCGGGCGCCCCACGGGGTGGAAGATTCGGCGCCTCCTGCGCCGGCTCCCAGTACCTGACCGGAGACTTCGATGCGGCGCCGCAAGACCCACTCGACCCCGACCTCGGCGGCCCTGGCCGCCCTCGCCCTGGCCTGCTGGACCCGCCCCCTCGAGGCGCGCCAGATGGACGTGTTGAGCGTCCTGGACGAGTCGCGTTTCAGCCTGCCCGCAATGCTGGTCGGAGACTCACTGACCTCCCCCGGCGATCTGGACGGAGACGGCGAGCTCGATCTGATCGTGGGCGGGCCCGGGAGTGGCATCGTCTTCATGCTCTTGATGAACGCCGACGGAACGGTCCGCGACGAGCTGCAGATCGACCACTCGAGCTTCCCGGAGATCGAAGACACCGACCGCTTCGGCATCGGTCTGGCGGCCAACCCGTCGGCCGGCATGCCCGGCGAACGCTGGAGCTTGGCCGTGGGGGCCAGCGGGGCGGACGCGGGCGGTCTCGAGCGTGGCGCTGTCGTCCTGCTGGACGTCGATGCGAGTGGGGCGATCCTCGACTCCCTGATCTTCACCCCGGCGGGGGTCCTGGACGGCGAGGACTTCGGCTACTCGGTCGAGTGGATCGGCGACATCGACAACAACGGCCGCAGTGACCTCGCGGTCGGGGCCCTCTCGACGGACGCCCCGGGGAAGGACCGCGTGGGTGCCGTCTGGATCGTCACCCTGGACCTGAACGGGATGCCAGCCACGGCGACCTCCTTCGGTGACGGCGACGGTGGAATCACGCTCAACTCACTGGATCGCTTCGGGACCGCGCTGAGCGCCATGCAGCTCGACGCTGACCCGGAGATCGAGCTGGCCGTGGGGGCCGCCGCGAGTGCCGGCGACAACCTTGGGTCAGTCTGGATCGTACAACTCGACGCCGCCGGCCAGGCCCTGGCCTCGAACCAGATCCTGCCCCCCACGCCGGGGATGAACACCTTCGGCAGCAGTCTGGCCCTGCTCGGCGACCTGAACGCCGACGGAACCCTGGAGCTGGCGGTCGGCGCCCAGCAGGACTCGATGCTGCGCGGAGCCCTCTGGATCCTGAGCCTGAGCAGCTCGGGCATGCAGACGAACCTGCAGAAGATCCCGGCCGGGCCCGGGGATCTGCCCATGAACCTCTCGGCGAACGATGCCTTCGGCAGCGCCGTCACGGTCATCGGACAGGGCTACGGCCCGGGTCCCGCGACCCTGACCCTCGCCGTGGGTGGCGCGGGTGCCGCACCCAACGGGGCGGTCTGGCTCCTGGGCGCCCTGCCGGCGGACTGCATCCCGGGCACGGACTGCAACGCCAACGGCGTAGACGACGCCTGCGACCTGAGTGCGGGCACCAGTTTGGACTGCAACACCAACGGCATTCTGGACGAGTGCGACATCGGTGCAGGCACGAGCGTCGACTGCAACGGGAACGGCGTGCCCGACGAGTGCGAGCCCGACTGCAACATGAACGCCGTCGCGGACTCCTGCGACATCGCGGCCGGAACCAGCGGCGACTGCGATGGCAGCGGCGTCCCCGACGAGTGCGAGATCGCCTCCGGCCAGTACATGGACTGCAACATGAATGGTGTGCCCGACCCCTGCGACATCGCGACGGGGACGAGCATCGACTGCGACGAGGACGGCGAGCCCGACGAGTGCCAGCCTGGCTCGAAGGACTGTGACAACAACGGCAGTCCCGACCCCTGCACCGACTGCAACCAGAACGGGATCCGCGACACCTGCGACATGGTCGATGGCACGCCCCTGATCGAGATCACGGGCCTTGCACCCGGTTCCCCCACCACGGCGCCGACCACGGGCGGCATGCCCGTGACCTTCGAGGGACGCTTCCTGCTGCCCGACACCCTGGTGCGCTTCGAGACGGCGCAATTCTCGATCGAGGCCCCGGTGCTCTCCGTGGCGCCGGACTTCACCAGCATCACGGTGATCGTGCCGCCCTTTCCCCCGGGCCCCGACGCCGCGGGCACGAACACGATCGATGTCGATGTGCTCGTCAGTCGAGCGGGCTGCGCGGAGGCCCGGCTGAGCGACACGGGTGGTTCCCTCTTCCCGCTCACCGTCGACGCGCTGTACGTCGACGACGACGAGCCCGACGGGGGGGACGGCAGCCTGGCCAGCCCGTTCAGTCGGATCCAGGACGCTGTCGACGCGGCCGCTCCCGGACACGCGCTGCGCGTCTTCCACGGCCTCTACCAGGAGAACGTCGTGGCCCAGGGCGCCGGCTTCCACTCGATCACCCTGACCAGCGAGGACGTGACCGCCCCCGCCTCGACCCGGATCCGCGGCGGCGACGACTTCACGCCCCTGCTCCCGGCCCTGACCCTCGACGCCATCGGACCGAACGTGGTCGTGACCGGGTTCGAGATCCACCTGGGCAACGTCGGCGTCCTGATCCGGAACGGAGCCACCCCCTGGATCGTGCGCAACCGCATCGACAAGAACATCGCCATGGGCCCCGGCGGCGGGATCCGGATCGAAGACCTGAGCGCCGCGGTCATCGAACGGAATCTCTTCGCGTTCAATCAGTCCGGGGGGGCGGGGGCGGGGATCGCCCTGATCGAGGGCTCCAGTGCGCTGGTCCTCGACAACGCGATCCTGGTCAACGAGAGCCTCTCGCATGGCGGAGGCGTCTCGGCCGACACCGCGGGCTTGCTCGTCCTCGGCCGCAACCGTATCCAGCAGAACGAGGCGCTGGGCTCGGGCGGCGGCCTGCACCTCGACGTGCGCGGCGGGCTGACCCTGTTCGACAACGAGGTGCGCCAGAACGAGGCCGGTCAGAACGGAGGGGGCATCCACTGGGCCGACTCGGGGCTGGCCCTCGGGATCCATCAGCTCTTCGGGCACCTCGTGATCGGCAACCTCGCCGGCGGTGTCGGGGGCGGCATCCACCTCGGCAACGCGGTGGGCGAACCGATGGCCGTCTCCCTGCTGGCGAACGAGTTCTCTGACAACGAGGCCAGCGGGAATGGCGCCGGCGTCTACCTGACCGACCTGTCCGACGTGGACATGCACCTGAACCGCATCAGCGGCAACACCTCCGAGATGGGAAGCGGCGGAGGCATCCACTGCACCCAGGGCGCGCTGACCTCGATCCGCAACAACCTGATCGAGGGCAACCACGTTCGTCACTGCCTGTCGTCGGGCGGGGGCATCCTCGTCGGCCCCTTCACGACGCCCTTGATCGAGAACAACATCATCAAGGACAACCGTGCCCAGACCGGCGGCGGAATCACCTGCCTGCCCAAGAGTCGCCCCGAGATCCTGCGCAACGTGGTCGCGTTCAACCAGGTGAGCATGGCCTTGATGTGCGAGGAGGAGGAGCCGCCCCCGTTCCACGCCCCGGGCATCCTGGCCCAGGACCAGGACAGCATCCCCGGCCCCGAGCCGATCCTGTTCGGCAACACCGTGCACGGCAACGCGAGCTCGGCCGGCGGCGGCGAGACGGGCGGAATCCACGGCATCCGGCTGGGCTTCGGCGAGCCCGACTGGAACGACAACCTGCTGACGCTGAACGAGGACTGGGGCGTGTTCTGCGACGGCGTCAACACGGGCGTGCGCATCGAGTTCAACGCCTTCCGCGACAACCCCCTGGGCATGCTGAACCCGGATGCCGAGGACCTCTTCGGGGGCCCCTTCGAGGGCAACGTGCCCCTCGCCCCCGGCGACCCCCTGTACCTCGATGCGGACGCCGGTGACTTCATCCTGGACCCGTCCTCCGCCGCCCGCGTGGTCGGCGGGATGGGCTTCGCCGGCGCGCTCGTCCCCGACGGCATCCTGACCAGTGCGACGTCGTCTTGCGTCGTCGACGCCGCCTCGACCGCCAGCGCCGCCTTCCCCTCCGGCTTCGTGGCCTCCAGCACGGAGGTCTACCTGCAGATCGTTCACCTGGCGGCGGACAGCCTGCCCAGTCGACCGGTCTCGATGGCGCTCGACCTGCGCCTGCTGCCCGGCGCGGCCCCGTTCCCGGCCGCGGTCGAGCTGGCCCTGCCCCTGCGGCGCGGCGTGGCCCTGGGCAGCACCGTCTACCTGCACCGCTGGGACGGAACGTCGGCGATCCTGGTGGCCGCTGGCCAGGTGGCCCAGGCGACCTGTGGTGGGGAGGTTCAGGCCGTCTTCACCCTGTCAGCGGGCACCAGCGCGGGGGTCTTCGTCGGCCTCGAGCTGCCGCAGCGGACGCACCCGTTGCGCGCGGCGCCGGCCGTGCCGGTCGGGTTCCGCTGAGGCCGCGGGCGGCCCGAGGGGCCCGGCGCGGAGTGAGCGCCGGCGCCCCTACGGGCGCGGTGTGCGGATCGCCGCGCCGTGGGCGGCATCGTTGACCGTTGCCACGGGCTCCCAGGCGCGGATCGCCTCCGCGTCCCGCGCGCAGGCCTCGAGGGTGGCCTCGAGCACGCGGATCCCCGCCAGGTACTCGTCGATCACGATGTGCTCGTCGGGGGTGTGGTCGAGGGCCGCATCCCCGGGCCCGTAGGTCAGCGCCGGGCAGCGCCAGGCCGGCGCGACCAGGTTGATGTCCGCCGTGCCGGTCTTGTGCAGGAAGCGTGGCTTCGCGCCCTGGGCGGAGATGGCGCGGGTCAGGGCGCGGTGCAGGGGCGTGGTGCGCGGGCCGGCCCAGGCCGGCATGCGGCCGCGCACCTCCAGCTGGCCCTCCCCGATCTGGGCGGCGAGCCAGACCTGCGCGGCCTCGGGATCGACGTCGAGGGGCAGGCGCACGTCCAGGAAGAGCTCGATCTCGTCACGCCGCCCGTCCGAGCGCGTGCGCAGATCGATCAGGCGCGTGAAGAGCTGATCGAAGGCGCGCTCGCGGCCCGCGTTGAAGCGCTGGGTGGCCGCGTCGATCGCCGCCCACAGGGTGCAGCCGCGCTCGGCCATGGTCGCCTCGCGGTGCGCCGCGTGGTGGCTGCCGGCGGACAGGACCACCCCCGCCCGCAGGTAGCCCTTGTAGCCCAGGGTCATCGCGTCCCAGCCCGACGGCTCGCCGTTGATGCAGAAGTCCGGCCGGTACTGGTCGCGGGCGTGGCGCGCCCCGCGCGATGAGGGCACCTCCTCCTCCACCGCCCCCACCACGACCAGGCGCAGGGGCAGGTCGGGCTGACGCGCGAAGACCCGCGCGGCCGCCATGGCGAAGGCCGCCAGGGGCCCCTTGGCGTCGACCGCCCCGCGACCGTAGAGCCGGCCGCCCTCGACGCGCACCGGGATGTCCCCCGGGACCGTGTCCTGGTGCCCGAGCAGCACGCCGCTCAAGGGGCCGGCTCCGATCGTGCCCACGGCGTTGCCGACCGCGTCCACGTGGCCGTCGAGCCCCAGGCGGGCCATGCGACCGACCAGGTGCTCGGCGTGGGCCGCCTCTTCCCGCGAGGGGCTCGGCACCGCGACCATCGAGCGCAGGAGCTCCAGCGCCGCGTCGTCGTCCAGCTCGCGCGCGTCCACGCTCACGTGTCGAGCTCCAGTTCGAGCACCTCGCCCAGGCGCGTCACGGCCTGGTCGATGTGCTCGCGCTCGAGGATCAGGGGCGGCAGGAAGCGCAGCACCGTGGGACCGGCGTTGAGGGCCAGGACGCCGCGCTCCTGGAGCGCCGTGACGTAGGGGGCCACGCGCGACGTCAGCTCGACACCGATCAGGTAGCCCAGGCCGCGCACCTCCCGCACGCGCGGGCTCTCGAGGGCACGCAGGGCGTCGACGAAGTAGGCGCCGTGGTCGCGCACCCGGGCCAGGAGCTCGGTGTCGCGCAGCTCGGAGAGCAGGGCGCGGGCCGCTGCACAGGCCAGGGGGTTGCCGCCGAAGGTCGAACCGTGGGCCCCGAGGGGCAGGTCGCCGACCCGCGCACCGATGGCGCAGGCGCCCATGGGGAAGCCGCCCGCCATGCCCTTGGCCAGGGTCATCAGGTCCGGCTCGATGCCCGCGTGCTCGACCGCGAAGAGCGCGCCCGTGCGCCCGAAGCCCGTCTGCACCTCGTCGACGATGAGCAACACACCGCGCGCGTGGCACAGGTCCTGGGCCCCGCGCAGGTACTCGGGGCTGCCGGGGCGCACGCCGCCTTCACCCTGCACCACCTCGAGGATCAGGGCCGCGCAGCCCTCGTCCAGGGCCGCGTCGAGCTTCTCGAGGTTGCCGTAGGGCACGAACGACACGCCGGGCACGAGGGGGGCGAAGGGCTCGCGGTAGCGCGGCTCCCAGGTGGCCGAGAGGGCGCCCATGGTGCGACCGTGGAAGCCGCGCAGGGTGGCCACGATGCCCGTGCGTCCCGTGGAGAGGCGCGCGAACTTCAGCGCCGCCTCGTTGGCCTCGGTGCCCGAGTTGCAGAAGAAGACGCGCTGCAGGGAGCCGGGCAAGACGTCGGTGAGCTCCGCCAGGTAGAGCGCGCGCTGGTCGTTGGCG
>JAJFFA010000371.1 GCA_021776885.1 Planctomycetota bacterium | reverse complement strand
CCGTGCGCAGGCTGCCGTCAGCCGCCGAAACGCCGCTCGCTGTAGCGCGGTAGGTCGGACTCGAGCAAGTCGGCCAGCTCGCGCGCCGGGGCAGCGGGTTGGGCCAGCCGGCCCTCCTCGTGCAGGGCGATGAACTTCGCGCGGCGCGGGAAGCGGTCCTCGGAGGTGGCGCGCAGGGACTCTTGCATGCGCGTCGCGACCACCCCCGGGGCCCAGGACAGGATGCGCACGTCGCGCTTGACCAGAGGCGCCACCTCGGCGAGCTCCTGCTCGAGCACGCGGCCGGTCATGGCCAGGGCGCTCTTGCTGGCGCAGTAGGCACCCCAGCCGGGGTAGGGGCTGGTGGCCGCGCCGGACGAGACGTTGACCACGCGCAGGGGTACGCGCTCGCAGTAGCGCACGAAGAAGCCCATGAGCCAGGTCGGCGTCACGCAGTTGACGATCAGGGCCTCGGCCAGGGGTCCGGGCTCGAGGGTGTGGATCGGCGCGACCGGATCGAGCACGCCAGCGTTGTTGACCAGGGCCACGCACTCGTGATCGGCGAAGGTCTGTGTGCGCAGGAACGTGCCCTCGAAGTGGGCCTCGACCGCCGCCAGGTTGGACAGATCGAGCTGGGTGTGGATGTAGCGTTCGTTGCTCAGGCGCTCGGACGCCGGGCCGCGGGCTACACCGCTCACGTGCCACCCGCGAGCCAGCAACTCAAGCGCCGCAGCCTCACCGAGGCCGCGGGACGTGCCGGTGATCAGCGCGAGCTTCGACATATCAGTCATGGTACTCCAAATTAGGTCGGCGCGCCGCTGGGCGCCTCGTCGTAGGAGTCTGCTTCGCGGTTGGCCGGCGTCTGGAGGCTGGCTACCTGACATCAAGTGCACGGGGCGTAGGGGGGCGTACGGAGCCAGGCTCCGTACGCCCCCGTACGCCGTCGATGCGAAGGCGCTTGTCATGGTGGCTGCGGGTCGCCACCGGGGACGCAGACTCCTAGGGCACGAAGCTGACCCGCAGGCCGCCCGAGAGGCCCGAGCCGAAGCCCGTCGGGTCCTGGGGGTCGCGGTACCAGAGCTGGAAGTAGCGCGTCGATCCGACCAGGCCCAGGGTGACGTCGAAGGGTTGCCGTGCGCGACCGCTCGCGTCCGTGCGCAGGACGGGCAAGCGCCGGAAGTCGTCGACCAGCAGCCGGCCGCCCTGGAAGGGCCGGTTGTCATAGCGCGAGCCATCGAGGAACAGGCCCGGCTTGTGCGGCAGGGCGTTGCGCGCGGTCAGGGCGAAAACCGGGTTGCCCGGGGCAGGGTTGCCGCTGGCCGCGAGGCGCGCGCGCTGACCGCCGGAGTTGACCTTGCCCGCGCCGTAGGGGTGGGTCAGGGGCCCGGCGAGCCAGGCGAAGAGGCTGCGTGCGTAGGCGCGGTTGTCGCGCTGGTGCAGGGAAGTGCCCGCCCCGTTCTCGTTGAAGAAGGTGTTGCGGTCGAAGTGTCCCGCGAGCCTTCCCTGGCCCAGCTCCGCGATCACCAGGGCGGCGTCATTTGGACCCGCCGAGCGCGACGAGCCGCCGTTCGGATTGTCGTTGACGCGGATCGTGCCCTTGGCCCGGGCCAGGATGACCGGGTTGATCCCCGGCAGGAGGTCGACGACGGTCAGGGGCGAGACCCCTTCGCCGTCGAAGGAGTCGATGTCGTCGGCCGTCCCCAGAACCCCGTCGACGCCGGCCAGGATGGGGTGGGCGCCCTGGTCGACTCCGCCGATGATGAAGTCTCCGGCGGCGCGCGACAGGGAGTAGGTCGAGCGGTCCTGGTTCATGACCAGGTCGAAGGGACCGAGGAAGGCCTGGTCCGAGGTCGGGGCGTCGCCCCAGTTCGAGCCCCAGTTCGCGTCGCTGATCAGGAGCAGGCCGCCCCCGATGCGCACGAAGTCGACCAGCAGGTCGCGCTGGGTCGTGGAGTAGGTGGCGTTGTTCGAGCCCAGGACCAGCACGGAGACCTGGGCCAGGTCGAGGGTGGCGAAGTCGATGGGCGTCTCGGTCGGGGACGGTCCCTCCTGCACCTGCTCCACGACGAAGCCGTCGGCGCGCAGGAGCTCGGCCAGCTCACCGAAGCCGTGGTTGCCCGCGGCGCTGCTGAAGTTGGAGATGTCCGAGAGGTGCTCGTCGGAGCCGCCCTCGAGGAAGCCCCCCGAGCCGTTCCCGCCGCGGACGAAGAGGATGCGCCGCGCGCCGCCCTGGGCGTGGGCGAGCTCGGGGAAGGGCACGAGGCACGCGAAGAGCAAGAAGACAAGGCAGCGAGGCGTGTATTTCATGTTGGTGGGTGGGTCCGAGACCCAGCTCCACTCCAGCACGCCGCGCCGGATCTGTCCATGAAGTCAGCGCGCAGCGTACTCCGCGGCTCGCTCCTGCATGCGTGCCTCGATCCAGCGGGCCGGAAGCCAGCGTCCGGCGACCATCACGCCCTCGATCTCGCGCGTGTGGGCGATGTCCTCGAGGGGGTCGGCGCGCAGCAGGACCAGGTCGGCGGCTGCCCCGACCACGATGCGGCCGAAGGAGAGCTCCTCGCCCAGG
>JAJFFA010000038.1 GCA_021776885.1 Planctomycetota bacterium | reverse complement strand
CGCAGGCCGTCGAGGGCGACCTCGCGCCCGCGGTCGCGCTTCTGGGCGCGGCCGTGGATGCGCGCCGCGTGCACGCGGTTCGTGGCGATGGTCGCCAGCCAGTGGATCAGCCCGGCGTCGTCGCGCACCTCGAAGCGCTCGATAGCCTGCACCGCGGCGACGAAGGTCTCCTGCAGGATGTCGCTGCTCTCGAGCTGGCCGCGCAGCTCGGCGTCGAGGCGCGCACGCACGATGCGCCGAACGCGCTCGTAGTAGCGGGCGAAGAGGCGTTCGAGGGCCTCCTGCTCGCCCGCCTGGGCGCGTCGCAGGAGTTCGATCGAGTCGTGGGGGTCGCCGTGCAAGCGGGACTCCGGTCAGGGCGGAAGGCTGGCGTCCGTGGCCTCGGTCAAGGGGGCGACCTGACTCCCGCCGCGCCCTGCCCAGTGGGCGTCGGCGCGGGCCAGGAGCTCGCGCGGCCGGCGCTGCCAGCGGGCGCGCGTGTCAGCCAGGAACGAGTGGTAGAAGAGCAGCAGGCGGCCGTCCTGGATCAGGAAGCGGGTCGGGTCGACGTCGACCTTCTTGCCCTCGGCCACAGCGTAGGCGCAGTAGCCGCCGTAGGACGGTGCGTAGGTCTCGGGGGCGTTGCGGAAGCGCTCACGATTGGCCTCGCTCGAGAAGTACCAGTGGGCCCCGGCGTAGTCGAGGGCCAGGGTCTCCTGCCCGGGGGTCGCGCTGCCACCGCCCTCGGGGAAGTAGGAGACCGGGTCGTAGCCGTCGATGGCCACGCCGTCGTCGTCCACGTTGTAGGAGGCGTCGCGGCTGGGCAGCTGGCTGCTCTCGGAGGTGCTGGCGCAGCCGAGGAGCAGGGCCAGGGGAGCCGCGCAGCCGAGAAAGCGGCCGAGGAGCGGTCGGAGGGGAATGGGCATCGCAGGCAATCGGGGGGCGCGCGCGGGGATGCGCGCGCTCCCGCATACGGTACCCCCCAGGGGGTCCTCTCCGGGATTCTGGTTTTTGGCGCGAGCGGCTCAGTCGCAGAAGGTCACGCCCAGGCCGTCCGAGAGGTTGAAGCCGCTGCCCAAGGGACCCATCGGGTCGCGGTACCAGAACTGGAAGTTCCAGCGCGAGCCGGCCTGGATCAGGCCCGCGGGGCTGGGCGGAGCGCCCAGGTCGACCGGGCGCACGGCGGCGCCCGCGGGGTCGGTCAGGAGCGCGGGATTGAGGCGGAAGGTGCTGCCGCCGACGCAGCGGAAGCCGTCGCCGAAGGGCGCCTGGATCGCGTTCGGGCCGTAGAAGAAGATCCCGAACTTGCCCGTGGGGGCGCCTGCGACGCGCAGCTCGAAGTCGCCCGCCGCCAGGCTCGAGCTGCCGCCGTAGGCGATGCGCGCGCCGGGGCCGCTCGAGTGCACGGCCGCCTCGCAGTAGAGCTCGGCCGGACCGCAGGGGTTGCCCGAGAACACCGCGACCGTCCCGGCGTCGGTTCCCCCGGCGTCATCCAGGGGCACGCCGACGCCGACGTCGTCGCGCCCATCTCCGTCCAGGTCGCCCAGGGCGGCGAAGTGGGCCGGGAAGCCCGCGCTCGGATCGGACCAGGTCAGGGTCTGCAGCTCGCTGCCATCGGCGCCGGAGAAGAGCACCAGGCCGTCCGCGACCTGGCCGTCGAGCAGCTGATCCGGCACGCCGTCGCCGTTCA
This sequence comes from Planctomycetota bacterium, assembly GCA_021776885.1. Classification (GTDB taxonomy): domain Bacteria; phylum Planctomycetota; class UBA1135; order UBA1135; genus JAJFFA01. The sequence continues at coordinate 2,613 of JAJFFA010000038.1, read as the reverse complement.
GGTCGCCGGCGTTGATGGCGCGGATCGGCTGGTTGTGGAAGCTGGGCGGGAAGTCGCGCAGCACGCTGCCGTCGACCCCCGAGCGCAGGCGCAGGAACGAAGCCTGGCCGAAGGGGCGGAAGCCAACCATGAAGTCGGGGGTGCCGTCGAGGTTGACGTCCCCGGCCGCGGCGAGCCCGTAGCTCTCGTAGTCGCTCTGGGCCATGCCCATGTCCTGGCCCCGGAAGTCGTGCAGGATCGCGCCGTCGGGACCGGAGTAGGCCCGGGCGAAGCCGACGAAGACGAAGTCGGCGTCGTGGTTCGGAGTGCCGACCAGGAAGTCGGCCATGCCGTCCCCGTTCAGGTCGCCCGCGGCGTCGACGTAGGTTCCGAAGCGCAGGCCCGCGCCGCCCTGGTCCGGGGGCATGACGTAGTAGTAGAAGGCCCCGGTGATGCCGCTGTAGGTGAAGACCATGCCACGGTCGTCGCCGAGGGAGAGGGAGTCGACCCCCGGCACGCCGAAGACCGTGTCCGAGGCGCCGTCGCCGTCCATGTCTCCGATGCCGACCGCGGACTCGCCGAAGCGGTCCCCCGGCTTCAGGCCGCGGTAGATGGCCTGTACCGATCCGTCGACCCCGGAGTAGACCCAGGCGCCGCCGCGCTCGGACTTTCGATCGGGGCAGCACACGATCAGGTCGCAGATCCCGTCCAGGTCGGTGTCGCCGGCTGCGGCGACCACGGAGCCGAAGCGCGCCCCCGGGTCGTCCCCGAAGAACTCGTGGATCGTGCTGCCGTCGAAGCCCGAGACCACCAGGGCGCGACCGAAGTCCGGGCCGGCGCTGTCGTCCTCGGGGTAGCCGACCAGGAGGTCGATGCTCCCGTCCCCGTCGATGTCGCCGACGGGGGCGAAGGCCCCCCCGATGCGCGCGTCCGGCGTGTCGCCGTCGAAGCTGCGCGAGACGCTCTGCGCCGGGCTGGGGGAGGCGACGAGGACGACCAGAGCGAGGGCTGCAGGGAGCTTCATGCCCTCAGGTTGCCACGGGCCCCGAGATCGTTGGTCGCCGTCCTGGGAATCCGCCCGCCGACTATTCGGGAAGGCGGGGCAGGCGGCGCCGGGCGCGGGCCCAAGAACGACCTCGGCTAGCCCAGGAGGTCCTTGACCGTGTCCCGCTCCTCGACCAGCTCCTTCGCGCTGGCCGCGATCTTCTCGGTCAGGAAGGCGTTGGTCTCGAGCCCCTGGACGATCTGCCAGCCACCGGCGCCGTCGGCGCGCACGGGGAAGGAGCTGATCAGGCCCTCGGGGACCTGGTAGCTGCCGTCGCTCTTGACGCAGACCGAGCGCCACTCGCCCTCGGGCGTGGCCGTGGCCAGGTCGCGCACGTGGTCGATCAGACCGTTGGCCGCCGAGGCCGCGCTCGAGGCACCGCGGGCTTCGATGATCGCGGCGCCACGCTTCTGCACCGTCGAGATGAAGTCGCCCTGCAACCAGGCCTCGTCACCGATCACCTCGGCCGCGGAGCGGCCGCCGATGGTCGTGTTGTAGAAGTCCGGCACCTGGGTCGCCGAGTGGTTGCCCCAGATCAAGGTGTTCTTGACCTCGCTGACGGCCACCTTCGCGCGCTTGGCGAGCTGGTTCTGGGCCCGGTTCTGGTCCAGGCGCGTCATGGCGCTGAAGCGCTCGTCCGGCACGTCGGGGGCCGAGTGCATCGCGATCAGGCAGTTCGTGTTGCAGGGGTTGCCGACCACGGCCACGCGCACGTCGCTGGCGCCGTGGTCGTTGATGGCCTTGCCCTGGCCCGTGAAGATCGGGCCGTTCTCGCGGATCAAGTCGCCGCGCTCCATGCCCGGACCGCGGGGCTTCGAGCCCACCAGGAGCGCCCAGTTGGCGTCGCGGAAGCCCTCCTTGGGGTCGCTGGTGAGGACCATGTCGCGCAGCAGCGGGAAGGCGCAGTCCTCGAGTTCCATCGCCACTCCGGAGAGGGCCGCCATGGCCTTGTCCAGCGGGATTTCGATCAGCTGCAGGATGACGGGCTGGTCGGGACCGAACATCTCGCCAGCCGCGATGCGGGGCAGGAGGGCGTAACCGATCTGGCCGGCCGCGCCTGTCACGGCGACGCGCAGAGGAGCCTTAGTCATGGGAACGAACGCTGGGCTGGGGGCAGTGGGGGGAACTTCGGAGCTTTGTTAATCGGCCTGGAGGCCATGCGAGCGTAGTCTGCCGCGCCTTCTGGAAGGGGGCGACGAATTTCCAGGTTCGCCCCGTCCATCCAGGGCGTGTCGGACGAAGGAGGGGGGTAAGGGTCTGGAATCCCTCCCCGGATCCGGCTCCGGTCGATCATGAAGGAAGTACCTTTAAGCAGATGGCCCCACCAGGGCCCGGGTCACCAGCGCCAGGCTGGGGCCAGCGGTCCGGTGGCCCCCGATGCGATGCGCGGCGTAGCGACCACCCCTGATGAACGCCTCTTGCAAGAGCTCCTGCGGGAGCTCGGTGCGGAGTGTCGTCAGTACCGCTTCGACGTCGCGCCGAACCCCTGCGTGGGCGCCGCGGTGCTCTCGGGCTCGCGGGTCGTGGCGCGGGGCTACCACCGCGTCTGGGGCCAGGCCCACGCCGAGGTCAACGCCTTCGAGGCCGCG
>JAJFFA010000370.1 GCA_021776885.1 Planctomycetota bacterium | reverse complement strand
CGCGACCTGAAACCCGCCAACGTGATGGTCGGCAACTACGGCGCCGTATACGTGATGGACTGGGGCCTGGCGCGGGTGCACGGGCGCGAGGACCACCGGGACCTGCGGCCCGATACCTCCAGCGCCTCGCTGTCGGAGGTGCGCACGGACCGCAAGGATTCGCGCGAGGGCGACAGCGACTCGGCGCTGGTCACGATGGACGGCTCCGTGGTCGGTACGCCGGCGTACATGCCCCCGGAGCAGGCGTGCGGTGACCTGGCCGAGGTCGGCCCACGCTCCGATGTGTACGCCGTCGGCGCGATGCTGTACGAGGTCCTGACCGGCTGCGCGCCGTTCCTGCCGCCGGGGACCCAGGTTTCGGCGCGCGCGTTGCTCATGCGTGTGATCAAGGGTCCGCCCAGGCCGATACGCGAACTCGCTCCGAATCCGGTGCCCGCCGAGCTCGAGGCGATCTGCGAGCGGGCCATGGCCCGGGACTCGGCGCAGCGCTATGCCGACATGGGCGACCTCGCTCGCGACCTGCGCGCCTTCCTCGAGGGCCGCGTCGTGAGCGCGCACCGGACCGGCGCCGTCGCCGAGCTGGGCAAGTGGGTGCGACGCAACAAGGGCATGGCGGCCTCGATCGCGGCCGCCGTGCTGCTGGCGCTCGCCGGGCTGGGCGCGACGAGCTACGTGCAGGTGCGCGCCAGCGCGGCGATCGCGCGCCAGGCGGCGATCGCCGAGGCGGTCAATGCTTTCCTGAACGAGGACCTGCTCGCGGCCGTCGCGCCCTCCGCGCAGCGTGGTCGTGGGCGGGATGTCCTGATGCACGACGTTCTCGACGTTGCCGCGGAGCGCATCGACGAGGAGGCGCAAGCGGGCGGCAAGTTCGCGGACGAGCCGCTGACCGAAGCAGCGATCCGCAGCACCCTGGGGACGACGTACCTCGACCTCGGCGAGCACGCCGCCGCGGCGACGCAGCTGGAAGCGGCCTATGCGATCCGGCGCCGAGCGCTGGGCGACGACGACGTGACGACGGTCGACAGTCAGGCCGACCTGGCCATGCTGAGCGAGATCCAAGGGCGCTACGACGAGGCCGAAGCGCTCTACCTCGACGTACTCGAACGGCGTCGCCGCGTGCTCGGCGGCGAGGACCCGCGCACCCTCGCGGGCCTGAACAACCTGGCGCTCGTGTACGAGGCCCAGAACCGCTTCGAGCGCGCCGAGCCGCTGCTGCTCGAGGTCGTCGAGAAGTCGCAGCGCCTGTTCGGAAGCGACGACCCGGGCACCCTCGATTCGATGAACAACCTGGCCCTCGTCTACGAGCTCGAGGGCCGCTGCGACGAGGCCGAAGCGCTCTACCTCGAGGTGCTCGAGGGCACCAGGCGCGTGAGCGGAGACGAGGACCCGAGCACGCTCGACGCGCAGAACAACCTGGCGATCCTGTACGAGAAGCAGAATCGCTTCGAGGAGGCGGAGCAGCTGGCCCTGGACGCGCTGGAGAAGTCCCGGCGCGTGCTCGGCGAGGATCACCCCAGCAGCATCGATTCGCTCAACAACCTGGCCGTCCTGTACGAGAACCAGGGCCGCCTGCGGAAGGCCGAGCGGCTGTACCGCGATGCGCTCGAGCGCAGCCGCCGAGCGCTCGGGGACGACCACCCCGACACCCTGATCTGCATGGCCAACCTCGCCGGCGTGTACGACGCCCTCGACCAGCTCGCGAAGGCCGAGGCACTCTACGACGAGGCGCTCGAGCGCAGCGAGCGCGAGCTGGGCGCCGGGCACCCGGACACCCTCGAGCTGATGATCGAGCTGGCCGAGGTGCTCCTGGCCAGCGAGCGCCAGCCCGCGGTGCAGCGTGCCCTGGCCCTCGCCTTGCGCGCCGACGAGCTCTCGGGCCACGCCGAACCCGAGACCCTGGACACCCTCGCCTTCGCGCACTTCCTCGGCGGTGACATCGAGCGCGCGATCGAGATCCAGCTCGCGGCGCTCGCGGCGCTGCCTGCGGACGACCCCGAGCTGCGCCCCGACTTCGAAGCGAACCTGGCGGAGTACCGCTCGGAGCGGCGGCGCTGAGCGCCGCGAGGGGCTGCGGCACGCTGCCTGGCAGCGGACGCGCCGCGGGGCAAGGGCGCCGAAGAACCGCCCCCCAGCGGGCCTGTCCGAAGCGCTGGAGTTCGCCCTCGATCGCCGGCAAAGTGCCGGAGATAGAATAGGGAAGCGCTCGCCCGCTGGTGCCGTACGCCCCCTCGCCCCCGCCCATTCCCGCCGCGGTCTCCCTCGAAACTCCCCCTCGGCGGGAGACGTCGCCAGGTCGGCTTGCTACCCTCTCGGGCTTCCCCCGACCCCTGCGAACATGGCCGACAAGATCATTTATCAGCTCCAGGACCTGCAGAAGTTCTTCGGACTTCGCGAGATCCTGAAGGGCATCACCCTCTCCTTCTACGAAGGCGCCAAGATCGGAATGATCGGCGCCAACGGTGCCGGCAAGACGACCCTCCTGCGCATCATCGCGGGGGAGGACAAGCAGTTCGAGGGCATCGCCAAGCCCGTGGGCGACATCTCGATCGGCTACCTGTCCCAGGAGCCGCCCCTGTCCGAGGACAAGACCGTCGCCGGCAACCTGGACGAGGCCGTCGATGGGCTGCGCAAGATCGAGGCGCGCTACTACGAGGTCATGAACCTGATCGCGGAGGCCGAGGGCGCCCAGCTGGAGAAGCTCAACGACGAGTACGAGCACCTGCAGCACGACATGGACGCGAAGGGCATCTGGGACCTGGACAGCCGCCTGGAGCAGGCCGCCCACGCCCTGCAGGTGCCGGCTGCCGACTCGCCGGTGACCCACCTTTCCGGTGGCGAGCGGCGCCGCGTCGCCCTGTGCAAGCTGCTGCTCGAGCACCCCGACATGCTGCTGCTCGACGAGCCCACCAACCACCTGGACGCCGAGACCATCGACTGGCTCGAGACCTACCTGGGCGAGTACGAGGGCACGGTCATCCTGATCACCCACGACCGCTACTTCCTCGACAACGTCGTCGGCTGGATGCTCGAGATCGAGCGCGGCCTGGGCAAGCCCTACGAGGGCAACTACTCCCAGTACCTCGAGCTGAAGCAGAAGCAGCTCGACATCAAGCGCCGCCAGGACGCGTCGCGCAACAAGGTCATCGAGCGCGAGCTGGAGTGGATCCGAAAGACGCCCTCGGCCCGCAACAAGCGCAGCAAGGCGCGCCTGACGCGCTACAAGGAGTTGTCGGAGCAGAAGGCCGAGGATCAGCTCGACTCCCTCGAGCTGCGCATCCCCCCCGGGCCGCGCCTGGGTGACAAGGTGGTCGAGGTGCGCAACCTGGCCAAGGGCTACGACGGGCGCAG
>JAJFFA010000369.1 GCA_021776885.1 Planctomycetota bacterium | reverse complement strand
GAAGCCGGGGGTGAGCCTCGACCCCCTGCGGCGTGAGTTCATCGAATACGTCTTCAGCGCGTCGGGCCAGGCCGATGTGGTCAAGGACGGCTACATCCCTGTGCCTTTCGAGATCGCCGCTGGCGCTCTCGAGTCCGTCGGCGAGGAGCTCGAAGCGCGACCGATCCCGGCCGGCTACAAGGACTAGCCGCGCGCGCCTCGCCCGTCGCGGCGAGGCCAGCCCAAGAGCATGAGCCCCGCGAACTTCACGGGTCGCCGTCGCCGGCGTGCCACGTCGGCCAAGGTTCTGATCGCCGAGCGCATGGCGCGCCTGGCGATCAGCGCGGGGGGTATGGGCACGATCCTCGCGGTCAGCTTGATCTTCGTCTTCCTGGTCTGGGTCGTCGCACCCCTGTTCCTCTCACCCGAGGTCGAGTCCCGCGCCGAGTACAGCGGCTGGAAGGCGGGCGCGACCACGGTCGCCGTGGGTGCGGACGAGACGGGGCGCATGGCCTGGCGCCTGGGGCAGGACGGCGTGCTCGAGGTGCGCTCGCTCCTCGACGAGCGCAGCCTGGTCCAGCGTGAGCTCATGCTCGAGGGGGCGCCCACTGCCCTGAGCGTCCTCGCCGACGGTAGCTTCGCCGCCGGCACCCGCGGCGCGGGCCTCGTCGTGGGACGACTGGGCTTCGAGAGCCGCGTCATCGAGGACGAGGCGGGGGTGGGGCCCGCCGCGGGCGCGCTGGAGCCAGGCGACGCCGTGGTCGTGGGCGCGGAGACCGTCGAGCGCACCGCTGCCGGGCAACTCGCGTCGACGCGCTTCGCGGTCGAGCTGTTCGAGCCCATCGACACCGGGGCCAGCCTGCCGATCCGGCTGATCGACCACTCGAGGACGCCCGTGGGGCAGCTCTACGCGGCGCTGCACGCGGACGGCGCGCTGCGCGTCTACCGCCAGCGCGAGAAGAAGAACATCCTGACGGGCCAGGTCAAGCGCACCCTCACGCGCTACGACGTGCCCTTCGACGCGGGGAGCGGGGAGGGTAAGGACGAGATCGTCGCCCTGGCGCTCTCCGGCCTCGGCCAGCACCTCTACTGCATCGCCGCGGATGGCCACGCCTGGCACTTCGACTTGCGCGACCTCGACGCGCCGCGGTTGCAGGAAGAGCTCGACCTGCTCGAAGCGGAAGGGGCGCGGGTCACGCGCAGCTCGTTCCTCGTCGGCAAGACGACCCTGATCGTCGGCGACAGCCTCGGCCGCGTGTCGACCTTCTTCCCGGTGCGGGGAGAAGAGAGCGATGCGCCCCTGATGCGGGCTCAGGTCTTCGAGGGCTCGGCGGGCACGCCCGTCGTCGCCCTCGCGGCCTCGACGCGCTCGCGTCTGCTCCTGACCGGCCACCAGGACGGCATCCTGCGCCTGTACCACGTGACCAGCGGCGCGCTGCTACTCGAGCTGCAGAGTGAGCGCACCCCCGGGGCCCTGGCGCTGCTGCCCAAGGAGGACGGACTCTTCGCCTGGGGCGCCGCGGGCGCCGACCTGTGGCGCATCGACGCGCGCTACCCCGAGGTCAACTTCGCCGGCCTGGCGCGACCCGTGTGGTACGAGGGCTACCCCGCCCCGGAACACGTCTGGCAGTCGTCGAGCGGTACCGACGAGTTCGAGCCCAAGCTGGGCCTGGCGCCCCTGGTTTTCGGCACGCTCAAGGCCACCTTCTACTCGATGCTGTTCGGCGCGCCCCTGGCGCTCCTGGCGGCGATCTTCTCCAGTGAGTTCCTGAAGGCGCGCCTGCGGGTCGCGGTCAAGTCGACGATCGAGCTGATGGCCAGCCTGCCCAGCGTCGTCCTGGGCTTCGTCGCGGCGCTGGTGGTGGCGCCCTTCGTCGAGGATATCGTCCCGGCGCTCATGGTCTCGCTCTTCGTCGTGCCCCTGGCCGTGCTCCTGGGCGCGTACCTGTGGCAGCTCCTACCCGCACAGCTGGCCGTGCGCTGGTCCGGAGTCCAGCGCTTCCTCGCCATCGGGCTGACCCTGCCCATCGGAGTGGGGGCCGCACTCCTGCTCGGACCCCTGTGGGAGCGCCTGTTCTTCGGCGGGGACGTCAAGGCCTGGCTCGACGGTCGCGCGGGCGGCGCCTTCGGTGGCTGGTTCTACCTGGGCCTGCCGCTCTCGGCCTTGGCGGTCACCCTCGGCTTCGGGCGCTGGGTCTCGCCGCGCGTGCGCCAGGCATCGATCGAGTGGGGCCGCACCCGTTGCGCCCGCGCCGACCTGCTGCAGTTCGGGCTGGGGCTCGTCGCGACCCTGGTCCTGAGCGCGCTCTTCGCCCTCTGCGTCTCCTCCGCGGGCTTCGACGTGCGCGGCGGCGTCTTCGACACCTACGTCCAGGGCAACGCGGCCATCGTCGGCTTCGCCATGGGCTTCGCCATCGTTCCGATCATCTACACCCTGGCCGAGGACGCCCTGTCCGAGGTGCCGTCGCACCTGCGCGAGGGCTCCCTGGGCGCCGGTGCGACCCACTGGCAGACCGCGGTGCGCATCGTCCTGCCCACGGCGACCAGCGGACTCTTCTCGGCACTCATGATCGGGCTGGGCCGCGCGGTGGGCGAGACGATGATCGTGCTGATGGCGGCCGGCAACACCCCGATCATGCGCTGGAACATCTTCGATGGCTTCCGGACCCTGGCCGCCAACATCGCGGTCGAGCTGCCGGAGGCGGTGGCGGGCAGCGGGCACTACCGCACCCTGTTCCTGGCCGCCCTGGTGCTGTTCGCGATGACCTTCGCGCTGAACACCTTCGCCGAGCTGGTGCGTCGGCGCTTCCGCCAGCGAGCCAGGGCCCTGTGACCCTCAGCGCCTCCGAACCCGAGCTGCGCCCCGAGAGCTCGTACCGGCGCCGCGCGAGTCGCGGGACGTCGCTCTTCGCCCACGGCGAGCCCATGGTCTGGCTGACCGGCGGGGCCCTCGCCGTGTGCCTGGTCATGGTCCTCTGGCTGCTCGGCCTGGTTCTGGTGCGGGGCACCGCGACCTTCTGGCCGGGCGCCCTGGAGCGCATCGAGACCCTGGACGGGCGTGATCTGCTGGGCGAGGTCTCCGCGCGCGAGACCTGGCGTCCCGAGGCCACGGCCTTCGATGCCTACCCGGACGAGTTCGCGCTACAGGCCTGGGGGCAGATCGAAGCGTCCGGGGGGGAGGCGCAGCGCACGCTCCTGCGCACGGGCAACTACGACCTCTTCGGCACCCACTTCCAGTGGGTCGAAGGCCCCCTGGAGGAGCGACGCTCCTACCCCGAGTGGGCCGTGCTGGTCGAGCGCCGCGACTGGGGACGCTTCTACGGCGTGCCGCAGGCCTTCCTCGCGGAGGGCCAGGTCGTGGCCGAGGACCCGGAGGAGATCTGGCGCCTGTTCCTGGAGCGCCACGCGGAGGTGCTGCAGCGCGTGGTCGAGCGCGAGGCGCTCGAGCGCGGTCCCATGGCCGCCGCCAGTCGACGCCGCGAAGCCGCGCGCATCGACGTGAGCTCTGCGGAGCGGCGCCATGGCGAGGGCTCGCCGGAGTGGACCCGGGCGAACGAGCAGTACGAGGCTGTTCGTGTG
>JAJFFA010000368.1 GCA_021776885.1 Planctomycetota bacterium | reverse complement strand
CCCCCGCCCGGTCGCGCGCGCACCCCGGGACGCGCGGGGGGGCAGGATCAGGCGGCACGCGCCCCGGGGGCCAGGTCCGGGGGGTGGGTCGCGCGCGGATCTTCCCTATAGGGTAGGGCATGGGCGGTTGCGTCCTGCGTTCCACTGGGGTTTCATCCGTGGATGCTGCGCGGCGCCGGATCCTGGGCTCGGGCCGCCGTGTTGCTCCTCGCAGGCTGCGGCGGGGAGGGCAGCGGAGCCCCGCCGGGGCCCCTCGAAGACCTCGGAAGCCCCGAAGACCCCGGAGGCTCCGGAACGAGCGGGCCCGCCGGCGCGGACGCACGGGCAGCCTGGGACCTGGCCTTCGCCACGCGCATCGAGCTGCCCACCCCGGGTGCCCCCGAGGGCGTGGCCTGCGCCGACTTCGACGGGGACGGGCGCGACGAGCTGATCGCCGTGACCCGCGAGCCGGGCGCCCTCTTGTGCTGGACCGACGCGGGCCCGGCGCCGCGGGTGATCCCCATCCCGGACTGGCCGCTGCCGCCGCAGATCGTCCGGATCCCCGGCCGCGGCCCCCTGGTCTGCGTGGCCACGCGGGACGAGCCCGCCCTGCTGCTCTTCGACCCCCTGGCGCCCGACGCCGAGGTCCCGCGGCGTCACTATCCCCTGCCCGCCGCCCCCCGCGCCCTTGGCGTGGGCCACCTGGCCGGCCAGGGACCGACCCTGGCCGTCGCCCTGCGCGACGGCACGGGCCTGGTGATCGAGCGCGACGTCCTGATCCCCTTCGCGCTCGTCGACGCCCTCCCGACCGTGATCGCAGTCGAAGCGGACGGCCTGTGGATCGGTTCGCAGGACACGCAGCGGGTCGTGCACTACGAGCGCGCCGGCGACACCTTCGTGCCGCGCGCAGGCGGCGCCATCGCCTTCGGCGGCATCCCGCGCGCCCTGGCCCGGCTCGAGCTCGAGGACGGAACGACGACGCGCCTCTTGGCGGGGGGTGCGCGGGCGCTCTGGATCGGCGACGAGAAGCGCTCCCTGGGCGCGATCCCCATGGCCCTCGACACGGGGGCGCCGGCCGGCGCCTGGGCGGCCCTCGCCTTCCACGAGCTGCGCTACCACCGCTTTCAAGATCGTGAAGAGCGCTCCCAGGGTTACGCCGGCCAGGACCCGCGGGACATCGCCTGCGGCGATCTCGACGGCGACGGGCACATGGACCTGGCCTTCGCCAACCGCGCGGCGCACCGGGTCAGCGTGCTGCGCGGAGCGGCGCAGGGCGCCCTCGAGGACGCGCCGCGGGTGCCCGTGGGTCGCGCCCCGCACGCGGTCACGAGCGCGGACCTGAACGGCGACGGCAGCCCCGAGCTGCTGTGTGTCAGCTCCCTGGCGGACGAGCTCGACGTGCTCGAGCGCCGCGCGGATGGGAGCTTCGCCGTCCGCGCGCGCCTGGACGTCGCCCCCGCCGGCGACCGCGTCGCCGTGGGCGACCTCGACGGCGACGGACACCTGGACGTCGCGGTCCTGATCGGTGTCGCCGGGGGCGTGGAGCTGCGCGCGTGGCGCGGGGACGGAAGCGGCGCCTTGACGCGCAACGCGTCCTGGCCGGACGTGCGCGTGGGCGCACGCATCGGGGACCTCGTGCTGGAGGACCTCGACGGGGACGGGCGCGACGAGGCCTGGGTCGCCGACCCCGAGGGTGGCGTGGCACGGGTCGTCGTCGGCGAAGCGGCCGGCACGCAGCGCCTCGCGATCGAGGGCTCGCCGCGCGCCCTGACGCGCCTGCAACTCGAGCCCGGCGCGGGGCCGGAGCTGGCCCTGGCCGTGGCCGGGGCCGAGGGCATCCGCGGCGTGAGCTTGCTGCGCGAGGACGCCGAGGGCCGCATCGAACGCCGGCAGCACATCGCGACGAGCCTGCACCCGGTCGATGTCGCGCGCACGGACGCCGACGGCGACGGGCGCGACGAGCTCGCGCTCCTGGCCCTGCCCGTCCTGGGCGACGGTCCCGGCCGGGCCGTGCTCCTGCGGCGTGCCCCGGACGGCGAGTGGAACGAGGTCGCGCGGGAGACGACGGGCCTGCGGCCCTTCGCCATCGCCTGCGGCGACCGGGACGGGGACGGGCGCGACGAGGTCTTCGTCAGCGCCCAGAACAGCCACCACGTCAACGCCTGGCGCGTGGGCCAGGGACGCCTCGTGCGCCTGCCCGATCTCGGCGCGGGCCGCGGCGTGCTCGACCTGACCACCTGCGACCTGAACGGAGACGGGGCGCTGGACCTGGTCGTGGCGAACGGCTTCTCCGACGACCTGTCCCTGATCCTCGCGCGCCCCTGAGGCGTCGAGGTCAGGGCTGGGCGTCGAAGCGGATGCGCTCGTGCGCCAGGTCGTAGGTCACCAGGAAGCGGTCGAGGAACGCGCCACCCAGGTTGCCCTTGCGCAGGCGGCTGGCGAAGGTCACGCGCGGGTTCTCGAGCGTGTGGCCGGCGAAGGAGAGGTCGCCGTCCAGGGTCGCCGCGTGGATCTCGAAACTGGCCGAGACGGTGCGCCCGTGACCGACGAGCTGCGGCTCGTCCGAGAAGGGCAGGCGCTCGAGCCAGGAGCTGGGCAGGGTCAGCTCGCCGGGCGCACCGGTGTCGAGGTGAGCGCGCAGAACCTCCTCGCCCACCCGGATCTCGAAGCTCGGCAGGCCGCCGTCCCACTCCAGCTCGGCGACCCCTTCGGCGCCTTCGCTCCCGGGCTCCGGCAGGGCATCCGCCTGGATCAAGAGCAGCCCACCGCGCTTGTCGAAGGTCACCAGGTTCTGACCGAAGCTCGCCAGCCCCAGGATCCCGTGGGGCGCCGGCTGACCCCCGGGGGCGAAGACGGCCTTCAGGTCGAGGGCCACGGCCCGCAGGCTTTCGATCACGAGGCCCTCGAGCTCGACCGTCTCGAGCAGGAAGCGCTCGGTCTCGATGCCCCCGGGGCTCGACGGGCCCCCGACGCGGGCGGCGCCCAGGGACTCGAAGGAGAGCTCCGCCGCGAAGGCAGTGTCGACCACGGCGGTGCTGGCCCCGGTGTCGATCAGGAACGAGAACGGGCCGTCGCCGTCGATCGAGAGGTCGACCCACGGACGCCCGGCCACGTAGCGGATGGGCACCTGGGTCAGCCCGTCGAGCTCGACCCCGGCCGGGAAGGCCATCCTGCGCGCCAGGTCGCGCCCGTGCTCCGGCGTGCGCAACCAGGCCAGGCCCTGGGCCGGGTCCAGGGTCAGCACGTAGGGGCTCAGGAAGCGCGAGCCGATGATCGCCACGGGAAAGATCTGCGCCGCGTCTAGGGTCGGGTTCTCGACGCGCACGTCCCCCACCCGCACGTCGCCGACGAGATCCGCGGCATAGAACTCGAACTCGCCGGTGACGCTTCGAGCGCGCCCCATGGAGCGCTTCTCCCCCGCCAGCTCCAACCCCTCGAGCAGGTCGAGGGGAACACCGAAGCCGCCCATCTTGCCCGTGTCGAGGTACACGGCGTCCAGCTCCAGTCCAGCGACGCTGGCGCGCACGACCGGCACGCTGTCGGGGTCGTTCAGGAGCTCGAGGCCCTGGGCCCCATCGGGGAGCTCGAGGGGAACGCTCGAGATCGACACGAGCTGGCCCGGGTAGTCGAGGGTCAGCACCAGCTCCGAGAACAGGTGGTAGCCGAGGATGCCGTCGATGTGGGGCAGGGAGGGGCTGACGTTGTAGTCGCGCGACGCCGCGCGCACGCCCTCGAACTCGATCTCCCCCACGACCAGAGACTCGACCTCGAAGACGTCCATGCTGCGCGTGGCGCGGCCCGACGGATCAGCGCCCTGCACGCTGCCCACGGCCTCGAGCCCGAGGGTCTCGACCAGGGAGCTGTCCAGCCGCGCCGACCCCTGTCCGCCCGTGTCGATGGCGAACAGGAAGGGCCCCTCGCCGTTCACGAAGACCTCCACCGCGGGCATCACGCCGCGCATCCGCATCGGCAGTTCGACGCTGTAGGTGGGCGCGATCGTGGCCACCGGCCTGAGGCGCAGGGGGCTGGCTTCCGAGTCCTGCAGGGCGGGGACGAGGGCACAGACCAGGGCGCAGAGGGGGATCATGTCGGGGCTCCGGGGTCGGGGTCGGGCGGGACAGCGCGGCGTACGCGGCCCGGGCGCTCCTGCGGGCTTCATCTTTCAGAATTACCTGTTTTTCTAGCACAACGCCCGTGGGCGGTACGGCGCTTCTAAACCTGGTTCCGTACCGCGCGCTCCACCTGCTCCTCGACCAGGGGCTGGGGCTCGGCGCGCCGGGCGAAGTCCGAGGGGGTGAGGGTGTAGACCCATTGTTCCCGGCTGCCCGAGCCCGGACCGGCGGGGGTGTCGAAGGTCGTCTGGCGCAGGGTGCGCTCGCGGCGGAAGCCGCTCTTCTCGAGCACCCGCGCGGAGGCGTCGTTGCCGACGAAGACCTCCGCGGTCAAGAGCACACAGCCCAGGTGCTCGAAGGCCAGGTAGCAGGTCAGGGCGATGGCCTCGCTGCCCAGACCGCGCCCCTGGAACTCCTCGCCGATCCAGTAGCCCAGGTTCGCGACCCGCGCCTGGTCGGGGAAGCGCAGGCTGATCGTGCCCGCGAAGAGCGAGCTCGCGGCCTCCTCGATGGCCAGGCGGTAGATCGGCCGCACGACCTGGGGAATGACCCAGTGGGCATAGGCGCTCTCCAGCTCCGCCACGTCCTTCGGTCCGGGCCAGATCAGCCAGCGCAGGATCGACTCGCGCCCGTGCACGAGCTCGAAGGCCGCCCGCGCATCGGCGCGCACCAGGGGCCTGAGGCGCACTCGATCCGCACGCAGGCGCACATCGCTCAGGGGGCGTTCGTCCGTGGCCATGACAGCGCTACTCCAGGGCAGTGAGCATCTCGACCAGCCCGACCGCGAGGCGCAGGGAGCCGATCGAGGCGTTGATCCCCGGCGCCTCGTCGCGCGCCGCGAGGTAGCCGAAGGGGCGCTTGTAGCGCGCCCGCGTACTCTCGAACACGGCCTGGAACAGGGCGCGCACCTCCGCCGTCGCTGGCCCCCCCGCCGCCGCCAGCTCTTCGTCGTGGCACAGGGCCAGCCCCTCGAGCAGGTTCTGGGGCACGCCGGAGAGGTCGCCGACCTGCAGGTGCGGCTGGGGGTCGAAGCGGAACACCGTCACGTCGCCCCAGGCGCCATCGCCGTACTGCTCCCCGGCGAAGTGACCCCAGAGGGCATCGCCCAGGAGCGCGGCGTAGCGCGGACGCAGGGCCGGCTCGAGCTCGATCACCTCGCGCGCGATGCGCCAGCAGCGCACCTGGTCGGCCGCCACGTTGCCACCCAGGCGCACGGCCGCGTTCCAGAGCGGCGCGTAGTGCTCGAGCCCGCCCAGGGCGATGCGGCGGA
>JAJFFA010000367.1 GCA_021776885.1 Planctomycetota bacterium | reverse complement strand
CCGCCCGAACCGTCCTGACCCGGCCGAGCGCAGCTCGGCCCCGGCGCGAAGCGCCGTTCGGGGGAAGCGAGGCGCAGCCGAGCCTTTCCCCCAGCGGCGAAGCCGCGCGTTAAACGGCACGGAAGATCACCACCCTCGCGTAACCGTCGGATACCCCATCTCGAGCCGCAAGCGGGCGCAGCCCGCCACGGCGAGGCGAATGCCCACCGGTCGGAACGAAGGCAAACGCTCCGGACTTCCCTCCCCGCTCACCTCAGCGGCTCCATCCCGGAACCCGGTTCACCTTCCCCTTCCCCTTACTCCTTCCCCTCCCTAATACCGCACATCCACCGCCACCGCCCCGGAGAGGTCCAACCCCGTCCCCACCCCCACGTCGCGGAACGCGTTCTGGAAGTACCACGTCGCGCCCGCCGTGACCGCCGCCGCCTGGGGCGACTGGAAGTCGACCGTGCAGCGCATCACGCCGCTCGGGTCGGCCTGCGCCAGGGGCAGGCGGCGCGGGGAGGCGATGCACAGGGTGCCGTTGCCCAGGGGGAGCTGGTTCGGGTTCGCGCCGTAGAAGAACAGGCCGAAGGTCGAGCCCGGGAGCCCCTCCGCGCGCAGGGTCAGGGCGTTGGCGATCAGGCTGTCGCAACCCTCCGCACCCAGGGTCGCCGCCTGGCCCGTCGAGTTCGGCGTGGCGTTGCAGGTGACCACCTGGTCGCGGATGCCCAGGGAGTCCAGGCGTGCCTCCGACTGCCAGGTGCCCATCCAGAGCACCTGGTGGTCGTCCATCGAGACCCGGCTGCCAAAGCGCGCGTTGGCGTTCGCGTCCAGCGCCACGCGCTTGTTCACGTTGACCCAGCCCCCGGGACCGTGCTCGAGGAAGTAGAGCGCGCCAACGTTCTGGTTGGCTGCATCGACCCACGGGGCGCCGACCACCGCGTGGTCCCCCTCGAGGTCGAGGCCCGCGCCGAAGGAGTCCCCGGCGACCAGGGCCTGGGGCTCGATGCGCTGCACCTCCACCCAGCCCGACGTCTGGCGCTCGAAGGCGTAGACCGCCCCCGCGCCCAGCCCCGGGGCGCCGACCAGGATGCGGTCCCCGTCGACGGCGGCCGAGGCGCCGAAGTGCATGCCTTCATGGGCATCGGAAGCCCCCAGCTTGGCCGCCTCGTTCCAGCCGTTCGCATCGCGCTCGTAGACGTAGACCGCGCCCGTGCCGAAGCCGCCGCCGCTGAACTGATCGTCCGTGGGCGAGCCGATCACGATCGTGGCGCCGTCGGTCTCGAGCTGTGTGCCGTAGCTCGTGACCACGGATCGGAAGTGATGCGGAGCGAAGCGTGCCACCTCGAGCCAGGTGCCGCTCGAGTCGCGCTCGAAGACGTACGACTTGCCCGGACCACAGGAGCCCACGTCGTAGACCGCCATGTCGGCGGTCACCACCGCCATGTCTCCCAGGACCGCGACCCGGGTTCCGAAGCCGTCCAGGCCGACCGTGTCGCTCCCGACCAGCTGCATCCAGGGGCCAGCCCCCTCGCGCAGATAGGCGCGCCCCTCGAGATCGACGTCCTCCTCGTTCCCGGCGATGACGCGGTCGCCATGGGCGGCGACGGAGGGCAGCTCGAACAGGATGAAGCCGGGCACGGTCATCGAGCCCGCGGGCAGCCAGCCCTGGGGCGTGGCGTCGAACAGGGTCACCTGCCCGCTACCGTTGACCATGGCGGCGCGCCCGTCGAGGATCGCGCCCGCGGTGGCGAAGCCGGACGGGTCGACCAGGCGCTGGATCTCGCACTGAGCGAGGGCGGGGGCCGTGGTCGAGAGAAGGGCCAGGGCGGTGGACAGGACGCGCATGGATGCTCCGGGGAACAGGTCGGGAACCGTCCCCAGGATGCGTCGGTCGGCTTCGTTCCGCAACGATGCCGCAACTCCCACCCCTCCTTGTGTTTTGAGAAGGCCCACGGGGGCGCTCGACCGCTCCCTGCCCCCACCATGGCCGACGCCTCCGAGCTGACGATCCATTACCACCGGGACTTCGACGGCATGGTCGCCGCCGCGGTCCTGGCCAGCGTGCTGCGCTCCTGCAAGGGCGAACGCCCACTCCTGCAGAGCGTCAACTACGACCAGCGCGACGACTGGGAGAACTTCGAGGCCGGCAAGCGCTTCGCCATCGTCGACTTCCACTTCCACCCCCGCGCCGAGTACTGGTTCGACCACCACCCGACGACCTTCCTGAGCCCCGAGCTGCGCGCGGCCTACGAGCCCAGCGAGCGCTGGCTCTGGGACGAGACCTCGCCCTCCTGCCCGCCGATGGTGCTGAGCCACGCCAAGCAGCACTGGGACTACGTGGCTCCGGAGCGCTTCGTCGAGATGGCCCACTGGTCGGACATCATCGACGCAGCACGCTACGACTCGGTCGAGCAGGCCGTCTTCGGCGACACCCCCGCCCTGCGCATCGCCCGCGCCCTCACCGTCTCGCCCTCGCCCGCCTGGGTCGACGAGCTGGCCAACGCCATGGTCGAGGGCGACCTGGACAAGATCGCCTCGCGGCCGGACGTGGACAAGGCCCACCAGCGCGCCTCGCGCAACCGCGACAAGGCCCTCGAGCAGTTCCCGCCCACGGTGCAGTGGATGGACACCGGCGTGGTCCTGTACGACGCCTCCTCGAGCCGCATCCGCCGCGAACGCTTCGCCACCTTCTACCACTACCCCGACGCGCAGTACGCGGTGGGCGTGATCCCGACGCGTTCGGGCTTCCACATCACCGCCGGCGAGAACCCCTGGAACCCGCCGGCCAACGGCCTGCACGTGGGCGAGATCATGGAGCGCTACGGTGGTGGCGGACACCGCGCCGTCGGCGGCGCCAACCCGCCCAGCCTCGAGGCCGCCCGGGCCGCCGCTGCCGAGGTGGCCGGCGAGCTCGTCGCCGCCCTGCGCCCTCCCGCGTGAACGCGCCGTCCCGCCCCAGCCTGACGTCCCTCAGCGCCGACGCGCTCAGCGCGCGGGTGGTCGAGCTGGGCGGCAAGCCCTTCCACGCGCGGGTCGCGCGGCGCGAGGTGTACGAGCGCGGCGTCCTCGACTACAGCGCGATGACGGGCCTGCCCAGCGCCCTGCGCGACGCCCTGACCGCCGAGCTCCCGATCCTGTCGAGCGCGGTCACGACGAGCCGCATCGCCCGCGACCGCACGACCAAGCTGCTGGTCGAGTTCCCGGCCACGGCCCCCGACGCCCGGCCCAGCTCGGTCGAGGTGGTGCACATCCCGCCCCACGACCCGGACAGCCCGAAGGGCGCCACCCTGTGTGTCTCGAGCCAGTGCGGCTGCCCCGTCGGGTGCCCTTTCTGCGCCTCGGGCCTCGAGGGGCTCGAGCGCAACCTCGAGGCCCACGAGATCGTCGAGCAGTTCCTCCACGGGCGCGCCATCGGCCCGCTCTCGCGCAGCGTCGTGATGGGCATCGGCGAGCCCCTGCTCAACTTCGACGCGGTCCAGGCCGCCCTGGCCGTGGTGCACGACGACCTCGGGCTGGGCGCGCGCAAGATCACCCTGTCCACGGTCGGCTTTCCCGAGCGCGTGCGCCGCGCCGCGCGCTCCTCGCCGCGCTTCCAGCTGGCGATCTCCCTGCACACCCCGGACGACGAGCAGCGCGACGAGCTGGTGCCGGCCATGAAGGGCGTGCCCATCGCCGAGGTGCTCGCCGCCGGAGACGACTGGTTCGAGGTGACGGGCCGCGAGGTCACGTACGAGTACGTGCTGCTGGGCGGCGTGAATGACAGCGCCCAGCACGCGGGCCGCCTCGCCCGGCGCCTGGCTTCGCGCCGCGCGACGGTCAACCTGATCCCCTACAACCCGACCCAGGGTCTGGGCTTCGCGCGCCCCGACGCCAAGGCCGCCGAGGCCTTCCGTACGCTGCTCGATGAGGCGGGCGTCGTCGCCACCCTGCGCTGGTCGCGCGGCCTCGAGGGCAGCGCGGCCTGCGGACAGCTGCGCGCCGGCGGCGTCTGAGCGCCCGGCGCGCCCGTGCCCCTCAGGAGCGCGGCTGGGGCCCGCGGTCGCGGCGGATGAT